>NZ_JAENGN010000026.1:0-30477 GCF_016533505.1 Parapedobacter sp. ISTM3
TGAGCTCGGTGACGGTCTCCTCTGCCTTGACCATTGCCCTCAGGTCGATGGGCTGTTCAAGGCCGAGGGAGTTGGTATAAGTAAGTATACCATTAGTAGCATCATACGCGAGATTAGTAGTATTAAGTGGAATCGTCAACTCAGTCCCATCCTCAGCGGTATAAGTGAGTGTATTCGTCGCTTTATCATATGCCAGCCGTCCCGCATCAAGGCTAAATGTATGGGTGACCTTATTTTCGTCTATATAAGTGAGCTGGTGTGTATCGGCATCGTATGACAGGGTGGTTACGGTTTCTAACCGGTCGACAATGTTGGAAAAGTCAAACTCCTCAAGCGCGCCCAAGGTGTTGACATAACGAAGGACACCTGAAACCGGATCATAGGAGAGCGATGTATTGTTCAGTGGGATGGTTACCGGTGTGTTTTCTTGATCGGTATAGGTAAGCGTGTTGTTCGTGTCGTTGTAGGTTAGTTCTCCAACATTAAGATCGAACGTATGCGCTACCCCGTCTTCATCGATGTAATCAAGTACATGCGTGGCCGGGTTGTATCCCAGCGCCGTTACGGTCTCCAACGCCTTCACCGCGTCTTCTAAATTAATCACTTGTGTTTTATCATTCCCATCAACAAAAGTGAGTTCATATCGAACAGAATCGTAGTTTATGGGCTTGATGTCATCTATGGCCGCCACCAAGACCCAGCGCGAGCCGTTGTTGTAGTATATGCCGGGCACTACATCATTGATGGTAGCCGTATTGTATACCATCATGCCCAAACGATGCTGCGACAACGGAGCAGCATCATCCGCGCGGCGCAATTGGACCCGAGTAAACAATAAGCCTTTGTTGTTGCTCTCCAGCTCCAATAGCGCATCTTTATTCGGTAAAACGGACCCGGGAATGGTATTGTCTCTTACTTTTTGCTGGGCAAATGTTGCCGTACAGCAGATAAAAATAAACAGCGTTATAAATAGGCGTAGTCTATTGTTCATAGGTATGTTGATTACGTTAGGTACAGCTACTTTCGCGGCTGAACTCCGTTTCCTCAGGTTGACACGTCGTCGGCTGAATATCGCGGCACAAACGTCATCGTTGCGCCGTTATATGGTTACACTGATACAATGGTATGGTAAAATGTATAAATCATAGTTAAAATGTAGATGAGCCCATAAAGATGCGAAGTTTTTGGACACATACAAATGAATATCTTGTTAATTTTTTCAATTTTTGTAAGAACTACTTTCTTCACCAATATCGCTTGAAATGAAGAACGGTAATTGACGCTGTTGGTTAAGTGCCTTATCCCATTGCTTACGTGCAAAAGTTTGGTTACCTTCGCTTGGTAAATGCAGCTGGAATAGCTTTCGTAGTCACTTGAAAACAACCGTAGCAAAATTAATCTCTACACTTGGGCATCCGTTTTTGACCGTTCCGGTCTTTGCGGTTTTCCTGCTTTTTAGTACAGAACCCCCGTTAAGGGCCACCTATCTTTCGTTGCTGATTGTAGGGGGGATCTTCATCCCCATCGGATTGAAGACGTTGCGCGGTGTACAGCGGGGAACATATACCAATTTGGACGTTTCGGATCGTGTGCAGCGGCAAAGATGGTTTATCGCAACGACGCTGTTGCTGCTGGCTGTTACCATCATTATTTGGGTCACCGGCCAAGATCGTGTGCTACGATTTGCCGTCGCATGCTCGTTGGTGCTATTGATGGTGGCTCAGGTGGTCAATCGGCGAATAAAGGCGTCAATGCATTTGGCTTTCCATGCGTTCATCGGCTTTTTGATTCTTTATGTCAATATCACAGCCGGGATAGTTTTTTTATTGTTTGCACCTCTGCTGGCATGGTCAAGGATACACCTAAAACGTCATGTGTGGAAGGAGGTAGTGGTTGGTATGTTGCTTGGCACTACCCTTGGCATGGCGTTTTGGGTGTTGGTTAGCTAAGCGCCTTTTGTGTTATGATTTGAAAGGCTGCTCGGCAAAATAGTATCCGGTCTACGTTTGAGGATGTGTAGCTTAAATCAGGCGAACGACCTCGGTGTCAGGCGTGAGGGTTAGGCCATTGGTATGCTTTAGCAGATTAAGCCCGGGAGTCTTGCCCCGCTCTAAGGAACCGTAATATGCCGCGATGCCAAGAAATTCTGCGCCGTTAATGGTGGCCCATTTAATGGTTTCCAATAGTGAAAGATCGGGAAAGTGTTGATGTATGGTTTTTAGCTCAGAAAGTATACATAACCGATCGTTGGAGGCAAGACTGTCAGTGCCCAAGGCAATTTTGTGCTGGTAATGGGTGAAATTCCCTACCTTCGGTAACGTGCCCTCAATATATAGGTTGGCATTAGGGCAAAAACACCAAGTGACGTTCCTCCCCTGACGTTCTATGAAAAAAATATCCTTAGCAGACGTGTAGGTGTTATGAACAAGTAGGGTTGGGGTTTGGCGCGATAGGTAGGGCATGAAGGTTTGTAAAGAATTTCTCGCTTGGGCTTTAAAGTCCGTAATCTCCCTGCCTAAAGCTTGGTAGAAATCCAGAAACTGACCGCTCTTGTAGCGAAATAATCTGTTTTCATCTTCGCTTTCTTGATTATGTATACTTAGCGGCATCTTCAGTTTAGCGGCTTCGTCATCCAACAACTTGAATAGTTCTTTGGATACCGAGTATGGGGCATGTGCCGTTATGGAAGTAGCCCTTTTGTCAAATTGGTTGGCGATATCCTTGGCTTCCGCTAATTTTTGATGGGCTTGTTCGGTCTCGAATCCGAGTACTTCAACAAAGGTATGATAATGGATTTTACTATCCGCTTTTATGGTCGCAGAGATTGCCGTGTTGGCGTGGTCGCCTACGGCTACGATGCCGTGTTCGTATAGTTGCTTATCTGCGGCTTTCATGGCCTTTTGGACCTGGTGTTTAGTAGCAGCCCTCAACGAGATAACTTGTTGTAAGAAAGGTACCAGGCCCGTAAGCTTGGGAATGACGCCGGCCATATGCGACAGTTCGAGGTGGCAGTGAGCATTCACAAATCCCGGAACGATTATCCCGTTGTGCCTTTTAATTGTTTTGCCAGCAAGTATTGAATCGTCTGGCGCATAAATGTTGCAGATGACCCCGTTCTCTGTGATCTCAACGACGCCATTTTTGACGGCCTCCCCAATGACTGGTAATACATAATCTGCCGAGAAAAAAGTGTTCATAGTAAGTTTGGTTTTCATGTTTGGCGGTCATCAATTAAACCAACGTATTGTGCCTTTTTCAGTGCCGTGACCTATGAACAGCAGGTTGATATAGCTAATTAGATATAGCGTCATTCAGGCTAGGTTTAATTTGAAGAACACACAACCGCAAAGATGTGTTTTTTTTAGTGTTTAACCAAATACGGGAAGAAAAATACCTGCAAAAAAACCCGTACCTTTGTGGCATGGTCGGTGTTAAAGCAAAAATCGATATTCGTAAACTGACGCTTGAGCAACTCCGTGAACAGCTGGCGTCCATGGGTGAGCAGGTATTTCGGGCCAAGCAAATCTATGAATGGCTTTGGCAAAAGTCATGTACGGATTTCGACCAAATGAGCAACCTAAGCAAATCGCTGCGTGATAGACTCAAGCAACTATTTGTCATCAATTCGGTTCAAGTGCGCCAAGCGCAACGTAGCGCAGACAGCACCATAAAAAGCAGCTTTGTGCTATACGATGGTAATATTATCGAAGGTGTGTTGATTCCAGCACCCGATCGGATGACTGCATGTGTGAGTTCACAGGTGGGATGTAGCCTTACTTGTAAGTTTTGTGCTACGGGTTATATGGATCGCAAACGTAACCTCAATGCAGATGAAATATATGATCAGGTCGTGCTTATCAGCAAGCAGGCACAGGAGCACTATGGCCAACCGCTTACCAATATCGTTTATATGGGCATGGGCGAGCCTTTGCTCAATTATGCAAACGTACTGACATCGATCGCTCGCATCACTGCATCCGATGGGCTCAATATGGCGGCTAAGCGGATTACCGTATCTACAGCGGGCATAGCGAAAATGATCAAAAGGTTGGGTGACGATCAAGTACGTTTTAATCTAGCCCTGTCATTGCATGCGGCCAACGATCGTAAACGCAATGAAATTATGCCTATCAATGAGCAAAATTCGTTGCGTGCACTTGCCGAGGCACTGAAATACTATTATGCCAAGACTAAGACACCGGTTACCTATGAGTACATCGTATTTAATGGATTCAACGACGATTTAGCTGACGCGCAAGAGCTGGCGGCATTTTGCAAGCATCTACCTTGCAAGGTCAATATCATTGAATATAACCCGATAGCTTTTGCCGATTTTGAAAATGCTTCAGAAGACAAAATAGACAGGTTTGCTGACTATCTCCGGCAGAAAGGGATTGTGACCAACATACGTAGGAGCAGGGGGAAGGATATCGATGCGGCATGTGGCCAATTAGCCATCAAGGAAACAGCAAGCCCCACGGTTTGATTGTTTATGACCATCCAACAATACATCAAAGATTTTATTGCGCTCTTTTTTCCGCAGACCTGTGCGGGGTGTGATGCGCCGCTTGTTCATAGCGAATACCTCATCTGTACCGACTGCTGGTACCATATGCCTTACACGCAAGGGCACAAGGATGCACAGAATGTTAGTGCACGTCAACTCTGGGGAAGGGTTCAGCTGGAAGCCGTTGCTTCTTATGTGTATTTTGTTGACAGCTCGCGTGTCAAACAGCTGTTGCACCAGTTGAAATATCGCAACCGCCCTGAAATAGGGGAGCTCATAGGAACGCGATATGGGCTGGCACTTAAAACCTCATCCCCGTTTGATAAGGCCGATATAATTGTGCCAGTGCCCCTGCATCCGGTCAAGCTACGTAAGAGGGGCTACAATCAAAGTGCTTTTTTTGCAAAAGGGCTTTCCTCGTCGATGTGCCGGCCTATCGTCGAACACTGCCTAGTGCGTCGCCATGCTACGAAGAGCCAGACTCAAAAAAACCGTTATGAGCGGTATGAAAATATGCGAGAAACGTTTGCTGTAGGTGATCCGGATGCCGTTGCGGGCAAACATGTATTATTGGTGGACGATGTACTGACCACCGGAGCTACGATGGAGGCTTGTGCCGGTGTGCTGCTGAAGGCCGGAGCGGCTAAGGTCAGTGCGGTTACCATCGCTAAAGCCTTGTAGCATTGGATAATATGATTGGGTGGGAGAGTAGCGATGGACAGGCGGACATTTACATCCTTTGCGGAAAAGGCCGCATGAAGTGATCGATAAAAATATGATAATCCCTAATACGAAGCGAAAGATTGCATACCTAAGGCGTCTCATCGTTTAGAAGCTGTTTCGGTGTTAGTTGTCGTGCTTACCCTGTACGTGTTATGCAACAGCAGATATGCAAAAACCCCCATGCCTGTACCGACTGTGTCAGCAAATAAATCCCAAGGCTCTGCCGAACGGTAGGTGAAAATTTTCCATTGCAGGTACTCGGTGAGCAAAGCAAATAATGATGACAAAACGACGACTCTGATGGAAATATTCCAAGAAGGTTTTGAAGTCCCTGTTTTCCGTATAGCTCCATAATACAGGAGCACAGTAAAGACAAAGAAAAAGCCTGTGTGTACCAGCTTGTCGATTCCTGGAAATTTAGGAATATCATCTATATTTTCCGAGGGCATACTACATAGCACCAAAATCACTACGGCCCACAATATTGCCCAAATATAATGTCTCATGTTTTCTTTTGCCCGCTGTCAGGAGATAAAGGCAGGAACTACAGCACCAAGCGGGTGCTATAGTTCTGCTTGTATAATTAATAGCTTAAACAGCTACCTGTGCTTCGTAATCTGCGGCGGAGAGCAGTCCGTCAACGTCTGCAGGGTCAGTTAGTTTTACCCGCACCAACCAGCCCGCGCCATAAGGATCTTGATTGACCAGTTCGGGAGAGCTGTCAATTTGCTCATTGATCGTGAGTACAGTAGCCGTGACCGGCATAAATAAATCAGACACCGTTTTTACTGCCTCTATCGTGCCAAAAACGTCATTTTGGGCTACTTCGTCACCGATTGTATTAATGTCGACAAATACAATATCACCTAATTCGCGTTGCGCAAAATCGGTAATGCCGATGACGGCTTCATCGCCTTCCACACGAATCCATTCGTGATCTTTCGTGTACTTTAAATCTGCAGGAAAAGTCATTAAAATATAATTTTGCTATTTTATCATTATACAGACATGCTTGCTTATTGACAGATGTAGGCACGCATGTGGGCATGGACTAAATTTTCTTCAAAAATAGAATTATAAGATGAAACCACAAAATACCATTATCTTTATCGTATCATGAACAAATATGTCAGTAAGTTGCACGCTATCGGTAATAAGGAAACGCGAAAGGTTGTTGGCCTGATGTCGGGGACATCAATGGATGGCTTAGATATTGCGCTTTGTCAAATCACTGGCAGTGGGCGAAACACTTCCCTGAAAATTGTCCGGTTTGTTACGAAGGTCTATTCGGGCGAATTTCGCAGGCGGATTAAAAAGGTTTTTGCCAAGCGGAATATCGACCAGCAATTGCTTTGCGGTCTTCACGCTTGGGTTGGCCGGGTTCATGGCATGCTGGTCAACGAAGCGCTGCGTGAGTGGGAAGTTGCCAATGCAGATATTGATCTTATCGCCAGCCACGGCCAGACTGTTTTCCATGCGCCACAATCACTTACCGGAGCAACGGATTATCCAGATAGCACGCTGCAGATAGGCGACGGCGACCATGTGGCGATCACGACCGGTATCATCACCATATCCGATTTTAGGCAGAAGCATGTTGCAGCAGGAGGCGAAGGTGCGCCATTAGCGGCATATGGAGATTACCTTTTGTTTGCAGATAAGTACCAGACTCGTGTCTTGCTCAACATCGGCGGTATTGCTAATTTTACGTTGCTACCGGCTACTCAGAGCGGGGGGTATTGTTTTGCTACGGATGTCGGGCCGGGAAATACGCTGATGGATCAATATATGCAGGCCAAACTGGGCGAGGAGTTTGATCAAGACGCCCGGCTTGCCGCCGCAGGCTCGGTTAATGGACCACTGCTAACGGCGTTGCTGGCACACCCTTTCTTTGAAAAGCCTTTTCCCAAGACTACCGGCCCTGAGTTGTTTAACCTTCAGTATATCACCGATGCACAGAAGGTTTCAGCTACAGAACGGTTGCCGCCAGGCGACGTGATGGCTACTTTAAGTGCTTTTTCGGCCAAAGCCATCGTTTTGGCCATTCAGCAGGTAGCGCATTTGTACGGCAATTTAAAGGTGTATGTCAGTGGCGGAGGACTGCATAATCCGTTGCTAATGCAAGGGATAAGTGAAGGCCTGGATAGGATGACACAAGTGTCTTCGTTTGACGCGCTAGGGTTGTTGCCTGACGCGAAGGAAGCAGCGTTATTTGCCGTGTTGGCCAACGAAACCGTTGCGGGGGACGCTGCAAACGCCGGAGCCATTCAAGATTCGCCAGCCGTGTGCATGGGCAAAATCAGTTTCCCTGAATAAGCGATAGACTACTCTTCGCCAAGCGCCTCGTGAAGGAAAAGCTTAAAGCCATACATCCGGCTAAATGCTTGGAGTACGGTACTCAAACCGTTGGCCCCCGATAGCTCTTCATCCGAAAGTGGTTCAGATACCGTAAAGCTTTTTAGTTTGATCAATTCGATAAAAGGATTGTCTTCGCCAAATCCAGCAGGAGCTCTTTTCAGTTTATCTTGACTATCCAATTGGCAGTGTTTTTTGAATGCGGGTTCATCCAATAACTTCAATAGACGGGCACCATTGTAGTCGATTTCCTGCCTGATTGCTGCTAAATGTTCTTTTTCGGGGCGCCAGTATCCGCCTGCGACAAAACTGTTGCCGGGCTGAATGTGCAAGTAGTATTCCGGGCCGTTCAGCTTGCGTCCAGCGGTGGATATACCGGCACCGAGCCATGTTTTATAGGGAGTTTTGTCTTTACTGAACCGCGTATCACGGTAGATTCTAAACAGGCACTTGACTACCGGAATATCGCTCGAAATATATCGATCTGTCTGCGCGAGTCCCTGAATAACTGCTTCGGTAAAATCTTTCATGTTCTGCCAAGCATGCTCATACGCTTCGCGGTTCGCCTGAAACCATTCTTTGTTGTTGTTGTCCTTGATTGCTTCGAGAAAACCGAATGTGTTAGGATGTATGCTTATTTTCATATACGGTTGCTGAGTTATAAAACGATTTTAAGAAATGCAAGCACGGCTGGAGCAGCGAGTAGCAACCCGTCAAATCGGTCGAGCAACCCTCCATGCCCAGGCAAAACCGAGCCGGAATCTTTTACTTGTTGACTCCGTTTGAGCATCGATTCAACAAGATCGCCGTAGGTACCGAATATAGAAATAATCAATGCTACCCCAACCCATTGCCACGTGGGTAATAGTGTAAAATAATTGGCCATTACCAATGACGTGATCAGCGCCAGCCCAACGCCACCTGCAAGGCCCTCCCATGTTTTTTTTGGCGATATGCGTTCAAAGAGAAGGTGCTTGCCAAAATACCTTCCTACTAAGTATGCACCGGTATCGTTTCCCCAAAGGATGAGCATAAACCCTAAAGGCAAGCGGTAATCGTAGGCTTCCGTTGCCGTGAAGCCCAATGTATAAAACGATACGAAAGGTAGGACGATATAAACTACACCTAACAGCGTATAAGCGATGTCAGCAAATGGTTTCGCGCGCTTCTGATACAGCGATACGATAAAAACGATGGCTATCAACGGGGCGGTCAATAGTAGATAAGCCATCGACAGGCCCGCGAGGTAGTGTGCAGCGTATAGCCCAAAAGCAAGCACTCCAAGCAATATTCCTACCCATCTGTTTGGTTTACCGGTTTCATCGGCAACTATTCGGTAAAACTCCTGCAAGCAGTAAGTGCTGAGCATGATAAAAAAAATCGTAAATAGGTATACACTCCATAGGATAGATCCCAATACGACGAGGACAAAAAAAAGGGCAGTAATTGCTCGTATTCTCATAGTTGCTTATACTTCGCTGTCTCCTTGTTCAATTTCCGCTATCAAACCGCGCGCAGAAGCTTCTTTCGACTCATGCACATAGAGTTCTATTTGGCCGAAACGGTAGGACGAGTCTTGTTTGTTGATAATCACTGCTGGCACACCATGTTCTTCAAGCATTTGCTTCGTTATTTCGGCCTGAATAGCGTTGGTGGTAACCAAAAGTTTAATCCAGTGTTTTTCCATAATGTTAGGCGTTTCTTACCATGGTCGTTTTGTAATACTGATATAGCAAAACCGCAGTGAGTACAAAGCTAAGGAAATAAAAGTATGTGGGAATTTGTGCGCTCAGGTCCATGTCGTCGAGAGATTTGCCCTGCCGCCGTAGATAAAAAGCCGAGATGGTAGCAGCAGCGTTATTGAGGAAGTGGGCCAATACCGGAAGCCAGATATTTTTACCCCAAAAGAGCAAGTATCCAAATAACGCACCCAGCAGCATACGAGGCAGAAAACCATAAAACTGCAAGTGTATGGCGCTGAAAATGATAGCGGTGAGCCAAATGCTCACATGTGGGTTTTTCAGCCAGCGGACCAATATACCCTGCACGCAGCCCCGGAAAATGAATTCTTCGCCGATTGCAGGGATTACTGCGACAACAATCAAGTTGATAAACAACCCTGAATATGTGGTGTCGGCGAGCAACTGGTTCGTGAGCCGCTCGAGTTCCGCTTCCTTGGCTTTCATCCAGTTCTCTATACCGGCGAGTGCTTCGGGAAGTTTCATCTGCTCGTTGAGTTTAATCGCTTGCTCAAAAATTGGAGCAGAAAAAAACATAATGCCAACGACGATCAACCACAGCATAGGATTCACCTGCGTATCGAAATCGAGATAACGGTATCTCCGCTTTTCCACTACGCGCATTAGTAAGGCAGGGATAACAAACATGCCAATACTGGACCCCGCTTGCACGATCTTGATAAAATCGGTATTGGCGGCATTCCCTGATAAGAGCTGACCGATATCCGCCGAGGGATTTGTGGTGGCAAGCCCTACAAAAACCGAAAGTACGCCAAAAATAATAGCTCCAGCGAAAACCAAGGTCAATAGCAGAATTAACGACACCATGGGATGATTTTCACCATGGCGCTGGACACCGCTCGAAAAAGTATTGTGATCGGTCATTGGCACGCTTGTTATTTTGGGGATGAAGATACGCATTGAAGCTGACACTCGGAAACAAGCCGTTTATCTTGTGTATATACGGGAGATTAGCTATGTTTGGAAACAACTAATATCAAGGCGATACCATGAAAGCCTTACCAATTATAATCCTGTTTGTCGCGGGAGGCTTGTTTTCTGCAACTGCCCAGGAGGAGTATATTCGACCTCCTTCGGAGCCTTTAACGGTTGTCCCCTTTTCAATGGCTGCAGAAAGCGTTGTGCTCCTGAAAGCGGTTTTGGTAGGCCATCCAGATACCCTTACCTTTATCTTAGACACAGGAAGCAGTGGTATATCACTTGATTCGACCACCGCTGATCGGTTGAATTTGGTGCCTGAGGAATCAAATATCAATATCCGCGGCATAGCTGGCGTCCGGAAGGCACAATTTCTGTATAATAAAAAGCTTAAGCTCAATGAACTCGTTATCGATAGCCTAAATTTTCATATCAACGATTATGAGTTTCTTTCTTATGTTTATGGAGCCCGAATAGACGGCGTTATAGGGTATTCGTTGTTTAGCCGGTATATTCTGAAGATCGACTATGATGTCCGTGAAATCGAAATCTGCTCGCAGGGGCCTATCAAGTATCCACGTGGCGGCTATTTGCTCCGGCCATTTATCCGGACGCTTCCGGTACAATCCGCGCGCGTACGTGACCACCGCAAAGTCACCTCTCGTTTTCTTTTTGACATTGGTGCCGGCTTGTCGCTCGTATTGTCGCAGGAGTTTGAGCAGGACAGCGCCGTCGTCCGTAGGAAGCGCAAGCGGTTCCCGGTAGAAGCTCACGGTGTTGGTGGCAAGCTGGCGATGGAGATGACGTTGGTTAAGGATTTCAGGTTGGGGCCGTACCGTTTCCGGAAGGTGCCCACCATGGTGTTTGAAGATGTATTCAACGTGACCTCCTATCCCTATCTTGGCGGCCTCATCGGTAATCAGATTCTTAAACGGTTCAATGTGATTTTCAATTATGAGCAGCGCGAGATTTATTTAAAACCCAATACACTTTACAGGGAGCCGTTTGAATATTCGTATGCGGGAATGGAGCTGTATTATATTAATGGAGCCATTGTCATCGGCTCTATCGTCAAAGGCTCTCCGGCAGATATTGCGGGCTTGAAGGAGGGAGATGTGGTATTGGCCATAGGCAACAATGCAAGCCAAGATTTTGCGCAGTATAAAAAGGCGCTCATGACCGCAAAAAAATGGCTAAGGATGATTATCCGGCGTGGCGCTGAATTGAAGGAGGTACGTGTTCGAGTGCAGAGCCTGCGCTAAGTTTGGCCCGATGTATGCTTTCTGCTGTAGTAACTTAGCTAAATGCGTTATTGTGCAAAAATTGGACATTAGTAAACAGGAAAAGGAAACGTTGGATGAAGCTATCAATTATTGGCAACAGCGGGGTTTGATAGACGACGGGTTGGCCAAGCGGCTGAATGAATCCTACCAAGTAAAAGGCTTCGATTGGAAACGACTCGCTCAATATGCATTCTGGATAGCGCTTTCCTGCGTGGTGCTGGCGTTTCTGTCCCTATTTGCAGACCAGATGGTTATTCGCTGGATTGAACGGCTTTATGACACGCCGGACACCGTAATTTGTATCTTTTGTCTAATATTGGCTTTCCTATTCTACTTTTGGGGATTTAGAAACAAGCGCAAACACCCGGACAAAACCTTTACGAACGAAGCATTGATGGCGCTGGGTGTATTTGCTACGGCTACATTTATCGGTTATCTCGGTAAAATTATCGATAAGGGATCGGGGCATTTCTCGCTCCTGTTTCTCGCCTCTGTCGTAATTTATGGCGTATTATCCGTGAAGCTGTCATCGCGGTTGATTTGGGTATTCACATTGGTGAGCTTTGGCGTGTGGTTTGCAACGGAGACTGCCTACCATAGCAATTGGGGGTTTCACTTTTGGGGAATGAATTATCCGTTGCGGTTTACATTGTTTGGTGCTTTGCTTACGGCATTTGCGGTTTTTTTACAACCCCGCATCAAGCAGTTGGAACCCTTTCGGCAGATTAGCTATGTGATCGGGCTTACTTATCTGATGGTTGCGCTATGGCTGCTGTCCATTTTTGGCAATTACAGTGACATGGACAAATGGTCACAGGTGCGGCAGTGGCACATTTTCTACTGGGGGCTGCTGTCTTCGGCTGTGTCACTGGGGTTGGCTTGGTATGGTCTGAAACGTCAAGACAATGTTGCCCGCGAATTTGGTATTGTTTTCTTCATCATCAACATCTATACCCGGTTTTTCGAATATTTATGGGATAACATCAATCGTGCAGTCTTTTTTCTCCTATTGGCCGCTTCTTTCTGGTATATCGGTCGTTGGGCAGAGCGGGTTTGGAGCGGTCAGGAAAAAAAGAAAGCCTTATAGCGTTACGAATGTACACGATAAGGCTTTACGGGACTGATACGGGTTATTGTTATTGTTTTACAAACTGTACGCTCGCCTGTATCTTTACGTCGTCACTGACTACTACTGCCCCCGCCTCGGTTACGGCGCTCCAGGTAAGGCCAAATTCTTTCCGGCTGATTTTTCCGGATACTTCGAAACCAGCTTTGAAATTACCGTATGGATCGGTTACTGTTCCACCAAATTCCACATCAAACGTTACGGGTTTGGTGGTATCACCCATGGTCAAGTCACCCCGGAGGATAAATTCGCTGTCGCTTTTTTCTTCGATAGCGGTTGACGTAAACGAAATCTGAGGATATTGGGCAGCGTTAAAGAAGTCAGCTGACTTCAGATGCTCATCGCGTTGTGCCTGATTGGTGTCGATACTCGAAGTATCGATAGTAAAGTTCACTTTTCCGGTCGTAAAATCCGATTCATCTTCCGTCACGACCGTTCCGTCGAACGAACGAAAGTAACCGGTAACTGTAGTGATCACCAAGTGTTTTACCTTGAATGCTACCTCGGAGTGGGTAGGGTCCAATTTCCATGTCGTTGCCATAGTTTTTTTGCTTATATGTTTTATAACACAAAAATACACATCAATGTTTGAACATATATTGAAATAGGTTAAGTTTTAAAAAAAACGCGAAGCATTCCGCTTTGTAAAAATCATAGAGACATTGGGACAGTAGGCTGGATACTACTATTTGAGGAGTAATCTATCTACTGGACTTCGACAGTGTAGGTGATAGCAACGCCGCCGGCGGCAAGCATATCATGCACCGAACAATACTTTTTGACGGCCAATTCAGCGGCCTTTTCGGCCTTGGCTGGGTCAATTTCACCCTTGAGATAAAATGCGATGTGGATGGAAGTAAAGATATTGGGGATTTCTTCCCGCCGTTGGCCTTCTACATGGATATCCAGGTCCTCGATTTGCTGACGTTGTTTTTTGAGAATATTGACCAAATCCAGCGCACTGCACGATCCCAGCGCCATCAGCACTAATTCCATGGGACGTGCGCCCAGGCCTTCGCCACCGATATCCGGCGAACCGTCGATGTGTATTTTTACCTCCGTGGTATTGCTGGTGCCTTCGAAGTGCACGGCATCGTTCGCTCGTTTTAGTGATATTTTCATTATGCCTATTAACTATGGTTCAACGCTTGTATAAGATCCGCTTTGATATCGGTAACATCTTCCAATCCTACGGATATCCGTATACTACCGGGCTGTATGCCCAGTTGCAGCCGTTCTTCTTCCGTCAGTTTAGAATGCGTGGTGGAGGCCGGATGTGTCGCAATGCTACGGGAGTCGCCCAAGTTGGATGTGATACGTATCATCTTGAGCGCATCAAGAAAGCTTTTGGCTCGGTCAAATCCGCCCTTAATGACAAACGTGACAATGCCGCCTCCTCCCCGCATCTGTTTTTTGGCCAAGGCGTATTGAGGGTGTGACGGAAGATACGGATAGCGCACGGTTTCGACCTCGGGGTGCGCTTCCAGTGCTTCAGCCACTGCCAAGGCGTTGCTACAATGACGATCCATCCGTAGGGCCAAAGTCTCCAAGCTCTTAGAAAGTACCCAGGCATTGAAGGGAGATAGTGCGGGTCCGGTATGGCGGATAAAAAACATCAGTTCGTCGATTAAAGCTTTCTTGCCTACCACTACACCGCCCAACACCCGGCCTTGGCCATCCATGTATTTGGTGGCCGAATGGCTGACCAGGTCAAAGCCGTATTGGATGGGCTTTTGCAAGTACGGCGTTGCAAAGCAGTTGTCTACATTAAGAATGATATCGGGATATTTTTCCTTGAATTTGCCCAGCCACTCCAGATCAACAAGCTCCAACCCCGGATTAGACGGGGTTTCCAAAAAGATCATCCGAGTATTTGGCTGTATTGCTTTCTCCCAGTCCTCCGGTTTTGCGGCATCGACGTAGGTCGTGGTAATGCCCCAACGGGGGAATAGCTTTGTAAAAAGTTGATGGGTTGATCCGAATATAGCACGACAAGAAACGATATGGTCTCCGCTTTTTAGCAATCCCGCAAATGAAGTAAAGACCGCAGCCATTCCGGAAGAAAAAGCCAACCCCGCTTCGGCTCCTTCCATGGCACATACCTTGTTGATAAATTCTGTGGTGTTGGGGTTTGAATAACGTGAATATACATTGCCTTCTTCCTCTTCGGCAAATATTGCACGCCCCTGCTCGGCACTGTCGAAAATAAAGCTGGAAGTCAGGTAAAGCGGTACTGCATGCTCACGAAAGGAAGATCGATCGGCCTGCTCCCGGATGGCCTTTGTTTGTTCGTTCATGTCAAATTTTAGTCGCACAAACTTAGCCAAAGTTATGGGGAAATGCAAACCAGCATTGAGGGAGGCGGTGCAAAAAGAATAATTGCCGGAGGGTTAATAGCCCTTCCGTTGCCGCATTTGGTGATCGAGTGAATAAGGGCCTGAACCCACCACAAAGAAAACGATCAGCAACATCAATACCACGATGGAGATCCATAGTTCCGAATTAAGGAATGAAAGGCCCTGCGTGATATTGACGAAAAATACCGCGCCGAAAAGAATCGGCAGCTGAAAACCAATTGCCACCCGAGTTAAGAGCCCGATAGCTATCAGAATACCACCTACCAAATGTGAAAAAGCGACATAATGTACGGCTCCCCAAGTGTAAATCTGGATGTGGGTCTCCTCGATTAATCGCCTCAAGGACTCCGTGTTTGAGAGAAAGGTTACGCCTTTGAGAAAAATCACAATTCCCAAAGCAATACGGAGTATATCTAACCACCGGGGGTGATGTGTGTCTCCCCAATGTTCGATTTTTTCGATGACATTCATAGATGACCTCCTTTCAGGTTAATTGGTGACTTGATTGGTGAACTAGTTAAATAGCTGGAAGACCAGCGGCAAAGCACAGTTATGCTTGTTATTGTTTTATAACAAAAAAACCTGCCCTTTGTTTGGGCAGGCTATGCTTAAACGTCAAAAGATTTCGGGGATATCTTATTTCTTGATATACATCACTTCTTTTACCGCCTTAACTACGCGAGAAACATTGGGTAGTGCCGCCTGGAGTAATGTGGGGGCATAAGGCAGGGGTACATCAGCGGATGTAAGGCGTACTACCGGGGCGTCTAAATAATCAAAGGCCTCGCGCTGTACTTTATACGCAATTTCGGAAGATATGGATGCCAAAGGCCACGCCTCTTCTACAATAACCAAACGATTGGTCTTCTTTACGGAATTGATAATGGCACCGTAATCGATGGGGCGCACTGTTCGAAGATTAATCAAGTCGACGTCGATGCCTTCCTTGGTCAGCTCTTCTACTGCAGGCTCTACTACCCGGGGCAGCATCTTGCCAAATGTTACAATGGTCACGTCGTTGCCTTCTTTGACCGTGTGCGCTTTACCCAGCTCTAAATAATATTCTTCTTCTGGTACTTCACCCTTGTCGCCATACATCACCTCTGATTCCATGAAGATGACCGGATCCGGGTCAAGAATAGCCTGTTTCAGCAGACCCTTTGCGTCATAAGGATTGGCTGGCACAACGACCTTAAGGCCCGGGGTATTGGCATACCAATTTTCAAAATTCTGCGAATGCTGCGCTGCCAATTGGCCGGCATTTCCCGTTGGCCCGCGGAATACCATGGGGATAGGAAATTGGCCGCCACTCATCGAATACATTTTGGCAGCAGAGTTAATGACCTGATCGATGGCAACCAATGAAAAATTGAACGTCATAAACTCGATGATGGGCTTCAGGCCATTCATCGCTGCACCGATACCGATGCCTGCAAAACCGAGTTCGGAGATGGGGGTGTCTATGACACGTCTTGGCCCAAACTCATCGAGCATACCTTGGCTTACCTTGTATGCTCCATTGTATTCGGCCACTTCCTCGCCCATCAAGAAGATTTTTTCGTCTTTGCGCATTTCTTCGCTCATTGCCTCGCGAAGCGCTTCTCTGAATTGTATTTCTCTCATCAGTTGTATCGTGTCAAAATTTTCTAGCACGCAAACCTACTACAAAAAATTGATATTTTTTGCCCCTGCTTGTCAAATTTTTGTGTATTAACGATCGATGGAATTGGCAAATACCTTCAGCCAACGGTTCAGGTTTTCGATGGCCAGCGGTATCTGCCAGCTTGCCTTGTTACGGCGTTCCACATAGTTTGAGATAGCCCTTATCTGTATGGCCGGCAGCCCTGCTTGGTGGGCTGCATAGAAAACTGCAGCTCCTTCCATACTTTCTACCGCTGGATTTAGTCGTTGAGCTATCGCATCAATCGTTTCCTCATGGCCGTGCACGGTGTTTACGGTGATGCCGCGGCACTGTCGCAGCCCTTGAAACGCTGGATAATCGGGCGCCAAAGCACCCTGAAAGGTGTGCTTAGCTAAGCCAAGTGCAACGCTATCCACAAACTGCTCTCCGTCTTCGGCGCCCAATTCGGCAAAGGTATCCTGATATACATACACTACTTCACCAAGTGCGATGCTGCGCTTAAAGCTTCCGGCAATACCTACGTTAAGCAACAGGTCGTAATGGGGGGTAGCAGCTAACTTTTGACCCAATGCAAAAGACGTAGCTACCATCCCTACGCCTGTGACCAATACCTCGATGCTGCTGCGCGGTTCGACGTGCGAGTGGATGAAGGGTTGGATCTCTTCTTCCGTTGCGGCTATGACCAATACATTCATCTGCTTTTCCATACGAATGTACGCAAAAAAATGAATATGCGCTATTGTGTTACCCCTGTAGTACTTCTTTCCTACCCCTTGCTTACACCTACCTTATCTTTCACTCGGATTTTATTCGGTATTTGTTCGGATCATGTTCGGATCTTGCTCGGTTGTTAACCGAATAAACTAAAACGAAAAGACGACTTATATTCATACTGATGTACTGTTTTGTGTAACTTTGGGGTAAGGCTGACTTAAGCCATGAGTAGCGGGAACCTGCCTAAATTAGGCCGCCAACGGGAGATCACATCGAAGGCCTCGGGATGGCGGAAGGCGTTGCTTTTAACGATGTTCTAAGAAAAATAAATCCGCTGATATTTTTAAATGAGGTTGCCCTGAAACTATCGTAAGGTTTCAACTGCACCGGATTGGCCAGTAGTATAGCATTTCGTAACATCGCATTGCCAAAGCTGGCCGCGATAATTGTTTTTAATGCCTGATTTAGCTAAGTTTGCTGGGTATGACTTACCTCAGGGCGTTTTTATTGCCGTTTTCAGTGTTATACGGGCTGGTTATTTGGATTCGCAATCGATGCTACGACTGGGGATGGATCCGCAACACGGCATTTGATAAGCCGGTCATTGTCGTCGGCAATCTCGCAGTAGGGGGTACTGGAAAAAGCCCCATGACCGAATATTTGGTGAAGTTGCTCGGCGGGCGGTATCGGGTGGCTACGTTAAGCCGAGGCTATGGACGGCAGACGCGCGGATTTTTGGAAGTAGCTGGAGATGATACGGCAGAACGTTGCGGTGATGAGCCGCTTCAATTCAAACGTAAATTTCCTAGGCTTACCGTGGCGGTTGATGAAGACCGTGTCCATGGTGTCCGTCTGCTGCTTCAGCGTGGGCATGAAGTAATCGTCCTGGACGATGCCTACCAACACCGGGCCTTGCGCCCGGGTTTTGCAATTTTGCTGTTTGACTATCGATCCATGAGCCTGCCGAAGTGGCTGCTTCCCGCGGGCAATTACCGCGACGATTTTCGGGAACGGCGTCGTGCAGACCTGATCGTGGTCACCAAGACCCCGCCCATGGCTACGGAAGCTGAAAAACAGCGCATTCGTCGTTCACTTGCCGCGGCGCGGCAGGTACCGGTCCTGTTTTGCGGCATTGGTTATGGAGCGCCAGTTAAATTGCTGCCGGATGACAGGGCTGACACGGCGTTGCTTGATGCAACGTGTTCCGTACTGCTTGTCACAGGTATTGCCAATCCTGCTCCATTGTATGATTACCTCCGGGCGCAAGCACAGGAAGTCGTGCATCTCCGTTATCCTGATCACTATCGCTATACGCCGGCGGCCGTGCGGCGGATTATACGTAGGTTCCGTGACATCAGCAATTCCAATAAGCTCGTGGTCACCACCGAAAAGGATGCCCAGCGACTGATGGATCCTGCGTTACATTCCCTATTGACAGACTTGCCGGTGTATGTCGTGCCGATTCACGTGAAGTTTGAGGAGCGTGACGAAGACCTTCTCCAGCAACTCCTGCTGAGCTACTGTCACGACACCCTAAAGAATTGAGGTGCCGCGCAAAGCGATTCGGAGACCCCATTCCTTGGATGTGCCGGTTAGCCATATATTATTTTGCGTTTCCGCAGGGCAGGCTTTATGAGAAATAGTTGCCGCTGAACGCTGCCGATTTGCAAATAAAGGTTATTTTTGTGTGTATGAATAACGAAGACAAGCCCCGTTTGGCTATCGACATGGACGAGGTATTGGCCGATACCCATCACAAGTTTTTGACGCTTTATCACCGTGACTACGGGATCGCGATGGATATCCATCAGGAGCCAGGTAAAGAATTGCACGAGAACTTGCCTCATGACCTTAATGGACAATGGAAAATCTACATCAACGAAAAGGGATTTTTTCGAGATATCCCGCCGATGCAAGATGCCATTGAGACCGTGAAGGCTTTGCAAGAACGGTATAACGTCTATGTGGTTTCTGCGGCCATGGAGTTTAGGAATTCGCTGGAGGATAAGTTGGATTGGCTCGGTGATCACTTTCCTTTTATCCCCTGGACGCATATCTTGTTTACCGGCGAAAAGATCATCGCTGCAGATATCATGATTGACGATCGCATAAAGAACTTAGCCCGTTTCGATGGTCGTAAACTGCTCTTCACATCGCCTCATAACCTGCTTATTACGGGCTACGAGCGAGTGAATACTTGGAAAGAAGTGGCCGGGCTATTATTGTAGAAACAGAAAAGAAAGGCGGCTTGGAAAAAGCCGTCTTTCGATCTTCTTTTTAACCTATTTTAAGCTTTTTCTGAATGTCCTGCACGTACGCTTTGAATTTCTTATCCGTTTCAATCAGATCTTCAACGGTTTGGCAAGCATAGATGACCGTGGAGTGGTCCCGGCCGCCAAAAAAGGCGCCGATGGACTTCAAGGAGGTTTTCGTGTGGTTCTTGGCTAAGTACATTGAGATCTGACGGGCTTGTACAATCTCACGTTTCCTCACCTTTGATTTCACCATTTCCACGGGTACTTCGAAATAATCGCACACGAGCTTCTGGATGTAATCCATGGAAATCTCTTTGTGTGTATTCTTAATGAAGTTTTTCAACATGGACTTGGCGAGATTGAGGTCGATTTCCTTTTTATTTAATGTCGCCTGGGCCAGCAATGATACCATGGCGCCTTCGAGCTCGCGCACGCTGTTATCGATCTGATTGGCGACATATTCGATCACGTTGTCAGGTAGCTCAATGCCGTCGGTATACATTTTCTTTTTAAGAATGGCCATGCGTGTTTCCAGGTCAGGTACCTGTATGTCGGCAGAGAGCCCCCACTTAAAGCGGCTTAATAAGCGCTCCTCTAACCCAGCCAAATCCTTTGGTGGTTTGTCCGAGGTGAGAATAATCTGTTTGCTGGACTGGTGCAGGTGATTAAATATATGGAAAAAGATGTCTTGTGTACGTTCTTTTCCGGCAAAGTTGTGCACGTCATCCATAATGATGACATCCATTGCCTGGTAAAAATTGACAAAGTCGTTAATGGTGTTGTTCTTCAAGGAATCTACGAATTGCTGGCAGAATTTTTCGCAAGACACATAGATTACCAATTTGTCCGGCAGATTGCGCTTGATTTCATTGCCGATAGCCTGTGCAAGATGGGTTTTGCCCAACCCTACGCCGCCATATATCATCAACGGATTAAATGATGTGCCGCCGGGCTTACTCGCTACGGCAAAGCCTGCAGAACGCGCTAAGCGGTTACATTCACCTTCAATGAAGTTGTCAAAACAGTAATGCTGGTTTAATTGTGGATCTACTTGCAGCTTTTTAAGACCGGGAATGACAAAAGGGTTTTTGATATCCTTGTTAAGCGCCACGGGTATGGGGATTGACTGCTTCTTGGCTTCCGCTCCGTTGCCGCTTGACGGAATGTTTGTGGTATAAGGATTGCTGGTAGAAGATTTTTCCACCACAATATTGTATTCCAATCGTCCATTTTCCCCGAGATGCTTTTTGATGGTCTTGCGTAGCAAACCTACATAATGCTCCTCAAGCCATTCATAAAAAAACAAACTTGGCACTTGAATAGTCAAAACGTTACCTTCTAAGCGTACGGCCTTAACGGGCTCAAACCAGGTCTTATAACTTTGTGCAGGAATATTGTCTTTGATGATTTGTAGACAGCTATTCCATACGCTCGTGCTCGTTTTTTCCATTCGTTATTTCTTAATAAGTTGATTTACAATAAATGATCGAAAAAATGTTGATAACTTCTTCGTGAAACGAAGATGGCAAAAAAAAATCAGCTAAAAAATTAAAAATTAAAATATCAAACACGGTATTGTAAATCAATAACTTAGGTGTATTTTTTTGTAAAAATTACAATCAAAATATAGGGGCGTAAAATTTTTAACAATTGCAGGCGAGCTACAAACGCATGCGTTAAAGTTAAGTAAAATTAAAGCAAAGAAATAGTAAAAAATAAATAAAATCGAAGGGTTGTTCAACGCGTCTAAGATGGCGTTACTACCTTTTTCCTAAAACCTATCCAATTAATGCCGAGTACGATAATGAGTATCAACAGGCCACCTAACTCACGGGTTTCTTCTATCCATGGTTGGTCTGCTTCCATGCGCTGTACGAGTGCCGAAGCACGCTCATGCTCAAACCAATAGATGACCTCGTGCCGGATGAGCAGGAGGTAGATGGCATATCCCACGTAAACGACAAGGCCTAAAAGATAACCTTTGGCCGGATAGCGCTTATTGATGGCCAAATAACACAGCCAAGCCGCATACAAATAGATCGGAATCCAAAGAAATGGGTCTTCATCGTTGTATTGCAGTGCTGCGCTGACAACAAATAGGGCACAAAACAAGCCGTTGAATATTTTCATACGCTAATTGGTTATTGATGATTGTTTGCTTTTAACGGAGTCAAATAAGACCGCAACGCTCAAATCTTGCTAATGTTTTTAAGACATGTGATAGATACATTGCTACATGCCCCCAAATCTAAAAAATCTAAGGCAATTGTGAGTGTACCGACCAAAGAATAAATAAAGGGGAAATTGAAAAATTTCAAACCTTTTGTCTGGTCGTTTGTTTCATATACCAGAAAGATGTGCAGGGAGTGCTTGAGCCAATCAGGCTGAGATAATATCCCCGAACCTGAACTGGATAATGCCAGCGCAGGGAAAGCGCGTCGGTACGACGAGAAGTCGTGCAAACCCTATTCTAGCTATGGTTAGAATAGGGTTTTTTGATTAGGCCTCTATCTCTTCATACGCACTTAACGGGGGGCAAGCACAGATGAGCATTCTATCCCCTTGCGAATCGTTGACGCGCCCAACCGCGGGCCAAAATTTGTGTTCGCGGACAAACGGCAGCGGGAAAGCGGCCTGCGAACGCGTATAAGGCCTGTCCCATTCATCTGCGCTCACCATTGCTACAGTATGTGGTGCGCCTTTCAATAAGTTGTTTGTTTTGTCGGATTCATCACGCTCAATAGCGGCAATCTCTTTGCGGATAGCAATAAGTGCATCGCAGAATCGGTCCAGTTCCGCTTTGGATTCCGACTCGGTGGGTTCCACCATCAGCGTGCCTGCCACAGGAAACGACACAGTAGGTGCATGGAAGCCGTAGTCCATAAGCCGTTTGGCGATATCGCCGACTTCCACTCCGGCGGCTTTGAAGGAGCGGCAATCCAATATCAGCTCATGCGCACAACGGCCGTTAGCCCCGGCATACAATACAGGGTAATGCCCTTCCAAGCGCGCCTTAATATAATTAGCGTTCAGAATAGCATATTTTGTGGCATTTGTAAGTCCCTCGGCTCCCATCATCGCAATATAAGCATGCGAAATCAGCAGGATGGAAGCTGACCCCCAAGGTGCAGCCGATACCGCGTTGATACCTTGTTTTCCGCTGACTGCCACTACCGCATGGTTAGGCAAGAACGGCACTAAATGTTCGGCTACACCGATAGGGCCCATGCCGGGGCCACCCCCGCCGTGCGGGATGCAGAATGTTTTATGTAGATTCAGATGGCATACATCTGCGCCGATAAGGCCCGGGCTGGTCAATCCCACTTGAGCATTCATATTGGCGCCATCCATATATACTTGGCCGCCATATTGGTGAATAATCGCGCATATCTCAATAATAGGCTCTTCGAAAACACCGTGCGTAGATGGGTAAGTCACCATCAGTGCCGAGAGGCTGGTGGCGTATTGTTCAGCCTTGGCGCGCAGATCGGCTACATCGATATTGCCCCGCTCGTCGCATTGTACAACGACTACCTTCATGCCGGCCATACTCGCTGAAGCGGGGTTTGTGCCGTGTGCAGACGACGGGATCAGTACTACGTTGCGATGGGCGTCACCGCGGCTTTCATGGTAAGCGCGGATAACCATTAGGCCAGCGTACTCGCCCTGTGCTCCGGAATTGGGCTGGAAGCTTACCTTGGCAAAGCCGGTAATCTCACAAAGCCATTGATTGAGCTCATTGATGACTTGCATGTAACCCCCGGTTTGATCTGCCGGTGCAAATGGGTGTAGGCCGCCGAACGCGGGCCAAGTGACCGGTACCATCTCGGTGGTAGCATTAAGCTTCATTGTGCATGAACCCAGCGGGATCATGGAATGGCATAGCGATAGGTCCTTGGCTTCCAAGGATTTGATGTAGCGTAGCATCTCGTGCTCGGAGTGATAGCTGTTGAACACAGGGTGAGTGAGAAATGCTGACGTGCGACGTAACCCCTGTGGGATAGCCGAAGACGCCTCAATTGCCGATGCATCCAAATTGACATCGTTAAGGGTTTTGCCTTTTAGCTTGGCAAAAATGCGGACAAGTGTCTCAATGTCTTCATATGTGGTCGTTTCGTCAATGGTGATACCAGCAACGCTGCCTTGGTAATGCAGGTTTATCTCGTTGTTAAGCGCCTCAGCATGTAGTGGGCCAGCCAATTCGCCGAGTTCGATGCGTATGGTGTCGAAATAGGTTTCATTGAGTTGCTTATATCCCAACTGTTGTAATGCGCTCGCCAATAAAACGGTCAAGTCATGTATACGATCAGCGATCAGCCGTAATCCCTTAGGGCCATGGTAAGCGGCATAAAAGCCCGCCATGATTGCTAAGAGCGCTTGCGCAGTACAGATATTGGATGAGGCTTTGTCGCGGCGGATATGTTGTTCACGCGTTTGCAATGCCATGCGTAGTGCATAGTTGCCGCTGGAGTCTACCGTTACGCCGATGATCCGGCCCGGAATATTTCGCTTATACGCATCCTTGGTGGCAAAATAAGCTGCGTGGGGGCCGCCAAACCCCATCGGTATACCGAAACGCTGCGTGCTGCCTACAACGACATCAGCACCCCATTCACCCGGCGGGGTAAGGAGTGCTAGGCTCATTAAGTCGGCAACGGCACAAATGGAAATATCCCGGGCGCGTAAGTCTTCGGCAATAGCGGTATAGTCGACTATCGTGCCGTCCCCGGCAGGGTATTGGACAAGCACACCAAAAATGTTATCCGTATCGGGCATTTCTTGAGGGTTGCCTACTAAGAGTTCTATACCGTAGGATAATGCCCGTGTATGCAAGACATCAAGCGTTTGAGGGAAAATGGTCGAGGAGACGAAATACGTGTTGGCGGCTTTGTTCTTCCGGAGTCCATATTGCATAAACATGGCCTCGGCTGCAGCCGTAGCTTCGTCAAGCAGCGAAGCATTTGCGATCTCCATGCCCGTCAGGTCAATGACCATGGTCTGGAAGTTCAATAAAGCTTGCAAGCGCCCCTGCGCTATCTCCGCCTGATAAGGGGTGTATTGCGTGTACCAACCGGGGTTTTCAAATACGTTGCGTTGAATGACGCCAGGAAGAACGACATCATAGTATCCCTGCCCAATGTAGGATTTGAATACCTTGTTCTTGTCGGCTATCGCCTTGATTCTACGCAGGTAAGCTGTTTCCGTCACGGCGGGCGGGAGTGCTAATGCCCTTTTTGCCCGTATTTGTGCCGGTACGGCTTCGTCAATCAATTGGTCAAGGCTTTGGACGCCCAAGGCATCCAACATAGCGGAGGCTTCATCAGCACTGGGGCCAATATGCCGCTCTTCAAATTTTTCCTGAAAATGTATCTTACTCATGGGAATGTTTCACTACCTGGGTGCAGCCATGGTGCTTGCCAGCAAGCAGACGGTAGTTCTTTCGCGTGCAAAGATACAGATTTTGGCGTGAGAAATAAAGTGGATAAAAGTTTTTGGAGGCAGGGGGCTAATGGTTGTTTTGTGTTTGCCTTTCGATGATGTCCGTCATCTTATCCAACAGCCTGATGGCCATGCCTTCCTGTGCTTGGGCAGCAGTTGTTGAAGAATGTGATAGCCTGATGCGGTGTCTTTTGCCTTTGTCTTGAACTGTCAATACGTAGGTGATGCCATCTGCACAATGTCCGCACTCATTGATGTCTAAGGAGCCGAAATCGCCGGTGGCTAAGATTTCTTGAAGCTCTTCAAGATCGCGCGGATCGGTTAGCCATTGTTTCTTTACGCCGGTTTCGTCCTGGCAGCTTGCATAGTGGATCCATAGTGAGTTGTTCTTGCTTATGGTAAGGCTGTCATTAGCAGCACACCAGCCTACGTACGTGCGCAGGGATATTGCGGGTTCTTCAAAAGACAAGAAAGCTTCATCAGCCGTGTGTGATTTTTTCGTGCAGGTCACAATAGCTGGCAAGAATAGTAGGGAAATGCGGAATAACGTGGTTAGTTTCATTGACGTCGGGTTATTTATTGCTGTTCGAAATAAATAACGTAAGGCAAGGGGATTTTGCTACAAGTAAAAACGCATAGGTACGTAGCCAAGGGTCACAACCTATGCGTTTTTTAGTTAAGATTTACTGGATTAAGCCAATAATCTTACCGGTTCCTCCAGCAAAGCCTTGAGTGTCTGCAGGAAAGCCGCGCCGGTGGCACCGTCCACTACACGGTGGTCACAGCTGAGCGTGAGTTTCATAATATTACCCGGAACGACGGCGCCATTCTTGACCACGGGCACTTGCTGTATACCACCAACGGCAAGAATGCAGGCATCGGGCGGGTTGATGATGGCAGTGAATTGATCGATGCCAAACATGCCCAGGTTTGAAACGGTAAAGGTAGAACCTTCCCAATCTGCGGGTTGTAGCTTCTTGGTTTTTGCGCGTTGCGCGAAATCCTTTACCTCCGCTGAAATGTGTGATAGGCTTTTGCCGTCAGCAAACCGAACTACGGGTACCAAAAGTCCGTCTTCTACAGCTACAGCAACACCAACATTTACGTGTTCGTTATACCGGATTTTATCGCCTAACCACGAGGCATTTACTGCCGGGTGCTGTTTCAAAGCTACTGCCGCTGCTTTGATAACCAAATCATTGTATGATACCTTCAGCGGAGCCACTTCATTTATCTTGGTACGCGCGGCAATGGCGCTATCCATATCGACCTGGATGGTCAGATAGAAATGAGGTGCCGTAAATAAGCTCTCCGAAAGGCGGCGGGCGATGGTTTTCCGCATCTGGGTAACCGGTTTTTCGGCATAGCGTTCCTCGCCTACATATTGAGGAATATTGATGGTGGCTGCTGGAGCCTCGGCCGCCGTCGTAGATGCAGGTGCCTGTGGGGATGCTGTCGTAGATTTAGCCTGTGGCGTGAAGGATTCTACGTCCTTTTTGACAATCCGACCGCCATCACCTGTACCTTTTACATCGCCAAGGCTGATACCTTTTTCTTTCGCAATCTTGCGGGCTAGGGGCGAAGCTTTCAAGCGCGAATCTGCGGAAGTACTTACAGGTTCGTCTGCCGCCTGTTTGGCGGGCGCGACGTCCGCCGAATCAGCGGCCTTTTCAGTCGACTTCCCTTCTTTTTTTGTTTTTCCTGTATGCTGTTTGAGCAGTGGTGTCACATCGGTGCCTTCCTTGCCTACGATAGCAATGATGTCATTCACTTTGGCCGCTTGGCCTTTTTCCACGCCGATGTAAAGCAAAGTTCCTTCGGCATAGGCTGTCACCTCCATTGTCGCTTTATCGGTTTCGACATCCGCAATGACATCATCGCTTTTAATCGTGTCTCCTACCTTGAAATGCCATTCAGCAATCACACCTTCGGTCATTGTATCACTCAGAAGAGGCATTGTAATGACTGTAGCTCCAAGCGATTCGGCGGTTACTTCCTCGCCGGCTTCTTCTGGAGCTTCCTCGGCTTCTTTTTCTTCAGCGGCACCTGGTTTGTTATCAGGTTTTTCCTCTTTCTCGCTTTTTCCGGTGCTTTCTCCGTTCAACAAGGCCTGATAATCTTCTCCCTCTTCGCCTAATACAGCAATAACCGCATCTACGGGTACCGCTTCCCCCTCTTTCGGACCAATGTATAATAACGTTCCTTCTTGGTACGATTCAAAGTCCATGGTCGCCTTATCGGTTTCCACTTCTGCTATCAAATCGCCGGAACTGACTTTATCGCCTACTTTTTTGTGCCACTTCGCGATGACCCCTTCCGTCATGGTATCGCTCATTTTGGGCATTTTTACTACTTCAGCCATGTTGTATTGCGGTTAATCCTTATTTAAACGTTACTTAGCTACTTCTTAATCTCAATCCATGACAAACGGGTAATCATCTTGGACATATACGTCCTTGTACAGCTCTTCTGGCTCAGGATAAGGAGATTCTTCGGCGAATTTAACACATTCGTCGATGGTCTTTTTTACTTCAGCCTCTACTTCTGTAAACCAGTCTTCGTCTGCATATTTCTTTTCAACGATGATAGCTTTTGTAGTGATGAGCGGATCGCGTCCCTTGTATTCTTCCAGCTCTTCTTTGGTGCGGTACTTGGCGGGATCTGACATTGAGTGGCCTTTATAGCGGTAAGTGCGCATTTCAAGAAAGGTTGGCCCTTCTCCGCTACGTGCGCGTTGGACAGCTTCATCCATGGCATTATGGACAGCTACGACATCCATGCCGTCTACCGGTGCGCTTGGCATATCAAAGCCTAGCCCCATTTTATAGATATCGATCATGTTGGTGGTACGCGCTACAGATGTACCCATCGCATAGCCGTTGTTTTCGCAGACAAATATTACGGGTAGCTTCCATAGCATGGCCATATTCAGTGCTTCGTTGAAAGCGCCTTGTCGTACAGCACCATCGCCCATGTAGCATACACATACGTTATCTGTGCCGTTGTATTTCTCGGCAAACGCGATGCCGGCACCGAGAGGAATTTGGCCGCCGACAATGCCGTGCCCCCCCATGAATTTGTGCTCTTTGCTGAAGAAGTGCATCGATCCACCTTTTCCTTTGGAACATCCGGTCACCTTACCGTAAAGCTCGGCCATCGCAGCATTGGCCGATACTCCTTTGGCGATAGCATGGGCATGGTCGCGGTAGGCGGTGATCATAGAGTCCTCCGGACGCAATACAGACATGGCCCCAGCGACAACGGCTTCTTGGCCGATATAAAGGTGGCAAAAGCCCCTGATCTTTTGCTGCCCGTACAATTGTCCGGCCTTCTCTTCAAATTTACGCATGAGCAGCATAGACTTATACCACTCCAAGTAAGTCTCTTTCGTTATAGGTGTCGAACTCATTTCAACGTTTATTAGCTAATCAAATTTTTGGAAGGCAAACTTAGATAAAATTGTTGTTATATGCAATTTGAAGCGGGGGCATATCTCATAAATATGTAAGTATTTAGGTGATATTGACCTTTTTTCGAAAGTTAGCCCTTGATATTCGTTACAATTTATTTTAACTTTATTTGTTTTTTGATTTTGACACACCACAAATGAAGTATCACAAACACCTGTTAAGCGCAAAGCGCTTTACTGTCTTAGCGGTGATTTTGTTGTTTTTTTCCGCATTCGTTGTGGTCAAAGATGACCTGTTCCTTATCAGTAAGAATCTGGATATTTTTTCTGCGGTATACCGGCAGATTAGCCTCAACTATGTCGATGAGACCGATCCCAATACACTAATCAAGACGGCAGTGGACGCCATGCTTGATGAGCTGGATCCCTATACGGAATATGTGCAGGAGACCGATATAGAAGATTACCGGTTAAAGTATGTGGATACGCGGTATGGCGGCATCGGAGCCTCGGTATTTGAGCGCGACCAGCATATTTATCTGTCTGAGGTCAATGCTGGGCAGCCCGCGCACCAAGCAGGGCTTGAAGCCGGCGATGAGTTGGTCAGCATTAATGGCACGTTGCTCAAAGAAAGGTCTACCGGCGAGGTAAGTCATTTGTTGAGAGGAGCGGATCATAGCGATATCCGGCTTCAGATACGAAAGCCCGGTCAAGATAATTTGCAGGAGCTCACTGTTACCCGGAGCGTGATACGGCAACCTAATGTTAGTCATGTCACCTTATTGGATGGAGGCATTGGCTACATCAAGCTCGACAAATTTCTTGAACAATCGGCTAAGGAAGTGGAAGGGGCATTGCGTGAGTTACAGGAAAAGGGAGGGCTTCAGGGCTTGATTGTTGATCTACGCAACAATGGAGGGGGAATTCTTCAGGAAGCAGTAAAAATTGTCAATCTGTTTGTCCCGCAGGGTGAATTGGTGGTGAGTCAGAAAGGGAAGAACGCTTCTAAGGCATACAGTTATCGCACGATGGCTAAACCGGTGGCGTCGGAAATTCCGTTGACTGTGCTTATCAATGGTTATTCTGCGTCAGCTGCAGAGATTGTGGCAGGTGCATTGCAGGACTTGGATAGGGCGGTGATTGTAGGTGAGCGGAGTTTTGGCAAGGGGCTGGTACAGCAGACATTTAACCTTCCGTACAACAACTTGGTAAAAGTCACCGTGGCTAAATATTATACGCCTTCCGGAAGGTGCATACAGGCGCTCGATTTTGTCCACCGGAATAATAACGGTGGTTATGTCCGGATGTCCGACTCGTTAATCAATGCATTTCATACCAAAAAGGGCAGGGTGGTATATGATGGCAGCGGGATCTATCCGGACATCACTGTGGAGAAGGCGTCATACAGCCCGGTTACGCAAGCATTATTGAGTCGCTATTTGATATTTGATTATGCAACTGCATTCAAGCAGAAACATCCGCGGATAGCCGATGCAAGCGTATTTGAAGTGGATGCTTCGTTATATGCGGATTTTATTCAGTTTTTGGAGGGTAAAGATTATCGTTATGCCACCGAAGTGGAAGCCCTATTGCAGCAGCTGAAAGTGTGGGCAGAGGAAGAAAATAAGTCGGAGGAGATCCTTCGGGAGGTTGCGTCACTAACCCAAAAAGTGCGTGTAGGTAAGCAAAGCGATTTGACCGACCATCAAGTTGAAATTAAACAAGCCCTGGGCAGCGAAATCATTTCCCGCTATTATTATCGCAGTGGGCGGACGACATTTTCATTGAAACACGATGCACAATTGCAGCGTGCTCATTCGCTATTAACGGCTCCGACTACAGAATATTACAGTATTTTAGATGGAGAAGGAGCATATAAAACGATAGGCCGGCCAGCGGCGCTTTTGGCGGCTGTGGCAGACCTTCACCAATAAAAGGGCTGCAGGCTATTCTCCGATGGCGTAATACTGGAATCCCATATCGGCCAGT
>NZ_JAENGN010000027.1:0-30118 GCF_016533505.1 Parapedobacter sp. ISTM3
GAAATCACGCTCCCTGCAAACAATCCCCTGCCCTGGCCGTTTACCTAACTGGAGCGGATGTTTAACCGATAACGAGGAGGACGATTATGCGACGGTTGTTTTTCAGTGCGACAGCCACATTGTTATTTTTGGCAGCCTGTGAAAAAGATGAAGACACGGATCAAACCATCTCGATCCATACGGACTTTTCCGATGGCAAAGACGGTTGGCAAGGCGGCTTTTCCGAATACAGCGGCACAAATGCCGAAATCTATGAACTCGAAGAAGGCATTGCCCCGCTGCCCCCTCCTTTGGATGAAAGCAAATCCGGCTACCGAACATCGGGAATCAATCGCAGCGACGACCTTTTTATGTACCTGACCAAACGCGTTCAAGGCCTCAAACCGAACACATCGTACCGTGGTCGATTTTCGCTGCAGCTTGCCTCCAACGCCCGCAGTGGCGGCGTAGGTGCCGGGGGCGCTCCCGGTGAATCGGTAGGCCTCGGTATTGGGCTTACGATAAAGGAACCCCGTTCGGCCCCCGATAACGATAATTTTTACCGGATGAATATAGACAAGATTCATCAATGCTGCACAGATGGCAACGACATGATTGTCATTGGCGATATTGCGAATGGGACGGATGATTACGTCTACACATTGATCGATCGTTCCGGGGAGTTTACCGCCACGACCGACCATCAAGGCGTTCTGTGGATCATTGTCGGCACGGATTCCGGCTTCGAAGGCCGGACCACGCTGTACTATTCTATCATCAACGTGACTCTTGAAGAAATTTAACGTGTATAGTGCATCCCACACATTATTTTTTCGCCAAACACCTTGATAATCAAAAATAAACTTACTACCTTTGCCGTCCTTAAAATAAGTTTAGGACAAAGCATAAATTAAAAAACTGTAAATGCCTACTATTCAACAATTAGTTAGAAAAGGTAGAGTAGCTCTGGAAGACAAGAGTAAGTCCCCAGCGTTGGACAGCTGTCCACAGCGAAGAGGCGTATGCACCCGTGTGTATACCACTACCCCTAAAAAACCCAACTCAGCAATGCGGAAGGTGGCCCGTGTGCGTCTTACCAATGGAAAAGAGGTGAACGCGTACATCCCCGGCGAGGGTCACAACTTGCAAGAACACTCCATTGTATTAATCCGTGGTGGTCGGGTAAAGGACCTTCCGGGTGTACGTTACCACATTATCCGTGGTGCATTGGATACTTCCGGTGTTGCAGGGCGCAACCAACGCCGCTCTAAATACGGAACAAAGCGGCCTAAGCCAGGACAGGCAGCAGCGGCTCCAGCAAAAGGCAAGAAAAAATAATTAAACGGAGGACAATAAGATGAGAAAGTCAAAACCAAAGAAAAGAATCATTCTGCCTGATCCGAAGTTTAATGATGTTCAGGTAACCCGTTTTGTAAATAACATGATGATTGACGGCAAGAAATCACTTGCCTACAGTATATTCTACAAATCCATGGAATTGGTAGAAAAGCGTACCAATGAAAACGGCTTGGATACTTGGAAAAAAGCATTAAACAATGTAATGCCTGCGGTAGAAGTGAAATCACGTCGTGTAGGTGGTGCCAACTTTCAAGTCCCTACGGAAGTGCGTCCTGAGCGCAAAATTTCGTTAGGGATGAAGTGGTTAATCAGTTTTGCCCGCAAACGGGGTGAAAAAACCATGTACGAAAAATTGGCAGCTGAAATTATCTCGGCATCAAAAGGTGAAGGTGCGGCCGTGAAGAAAAAGGAAGATACTCACCGGATGGCGGAAGCTAACAAGGCGTTCTCACACTTCAGGTTCTAATTTGGCAGATAGCCTATGAAATTACACCGGTTTGAAGGAATATAAACATCCAGCAAAATCGGTGTGATTTTTTTAGTGAACAAGTGAAACAATAGTATAACAACATGGCAAGAGACTTAAAATACACAAGAAATATTGGCATTGCTGCGCACATCGATGCCGGTAAAACCACTACCACGGAGCGTATACTCTATTACGCCGGTGTAAATCACAAAATTGGTGAGGTGCATGAAGGGGCATCCACCATGGACTGGATGGTTCAGGAGGCCGAACGTGGTATTACCATTACCTCTGCGGCTACAACCGTATTCTGGAACTACCGCGGCGATAAGTATCAGGTAAACATTATTGACACTCCGGGCCACGTAGACTTTACCGTGGAAGTGAACCGTTCGCTCCGCGTACTGGACGGATTGGTATTTCTGTTTTCGGCAGTCGATGGTGTGGAACCGCAATCGGAAACCAACTGGCGGCTGGCGGACAACTACAAGGTATCCCGTATCGGCTTCGTCAATAAGATGGACCGCTCCGGAGCAGACTTCCTCAATGTAGTAAAACAGGTGAAAGAAATGCTTGGCGCTGAGGCTGTGCCCCTGCAATTGCCTATCGGTGCAGAGGACAACTTCAAAGGCGTAGTAGACCTCATCAACAACCGCGGCATTATTTGGAACGAGCACGACAAAGGAATGACGTTTACGGAAGTGCCTATTCCGGACGACATGGCGGATGACGTGGCGCATTGGCGCGAAAAACTGTTGGAGTCCGTAGCCAGCTACGATGAATCGTTGATGGAGAAGTTTTTCGACGACCCGGACTCCATTACCGAACGGGAAGTGTTAGACGCGCTGCGCAAGGCAGTACTCGACAATTCAATTGTGCCCATGGTCTGCGGTTCTTCCTTCAAAAACAAGGGTGTTCAGACCATGCTGGACTTGGTCATGGAGCTGCTGCCCTCACCGCTGGATCAAGAGGCTGTAAAGGGAACCGACCCCCGTACCGACCAACAGATTGCGCGTAAGCCAGACTCTGCCGAGCCTTTCGCTGCCTTGGCTTTCAAAATTGCCACGGACCCGTTTGTTGGCCGCTTGTGCTTTATCCGGGTTTATTCAGGCAATTTGGAGGCTGGTTCGTATGTATACAATACGCGCTCAGACAACAAAGAGCGGATTTCACGCATCTTCCAGATGCATGCCAACAAGCAAAACCCGATCCCGAATATCAGCGCAGGTGACATTGGTGCCGTGGTAGGCTTTAAAGACATCAAAACAGGTGATACCTTATGCGACGAAAAGCACCCGATTGTGTTGGAGTCGATGGTATTCCCTGAGCCGGTAATTGGTTTGGCTATCGAACCCAAAACGCAGGCCGACGTAGATAAATTGGGTATCGCATTGGGTAAATTGGCCGAGGAAGATCCGACATTTCGCGTACAAACCGATGAGGAAACCGGCCAGACCGTCATTTCCGGTATGGGCGAGCTCCATTTGGACATCTTAATTGACCGCTTAAAACGTGAGTTTAAGGTAGAAGTCAACCAAGGTGCGCCGCAGGTTGCTTACAAAGAATCCATCACAGGCACGACACAGCACCGTGAAGTGTACAAGAAGCAAACCGGTGGCCGTGGTAAATTTGCCGACATTCAGATCGTCATATCTCCGGTAGATGAAGATTGGGATATTTCCAAATCGCCATTGCAATTCGTTAATGAAATTGTCGGTGGTGCTATTCCGAAAGAATACATTCCTTCGGTACAAAAGGGCTTTGAGGCATCGATGTCAAATGGTGTATTGGCAGGATACCCCTTGTCAAGCATGAAAGTACGGCTGATTGACGGTTCCTTCCACCCGGTTGACTCCGACTCACTGTCGTTTGAAATCGCTGCACGCACAGCCTTCCGGGAAGCATTGCCTAAATGTAAGCCGGTACTGATGGAGCCCATCATGAAAATTGAAGTACTCACCCCCGAAGAAAATATGGGTGACGTAATGGGTGACCTCAACCGTAGACGCGGCCAGTTGCAAGGAATAGACACACGTGCCGGTTCGCAGGTAATCAAAGCGATGGTACCGCTTTCGGAGATGTTTGGATATGTAACCCAGTTGCGTACCATTACCTCCGGACGGGCAACTTCAACCATGGAATTCGATCACTACGCGGAAGCGCCACGAAATGTCCAGGACGAAGTAATAGCCAAAGCAAAAGGCAAAGTAAACGTTTAATACACTCGGCTGCCTGTTGTAAATAGCTCTAACAGGTAGCCTTAACTTTTAACTAAATAACATGAGCCAACGAATCAGAATCAAATTGAAATCGTACGATTACAACTTGGTGGACAAATCTGCCGAGAAAATCGTTAGAACTGTAAAACCTACGGGCGCTGTGGTAAGCGGTCCTATCCCCTTACCTACTGAGAAGAAAGTATACACCGTCTTGCGTTCACCGCACGTGAACAAAAAGGCTCGTGAGCAGTTTCAACTCTGCGCTTACAAACGGTTGTTGGATATTTACAGCTCCAATTCAAAAACAGTGGATGCATTGATGAAACTCGAACTTCCCAGCGGTGTAGAAGTGGAAATCAAAGTGTAATGATTTCATGTTTAAAGCAAAACGGCCTGCCAATTGGCAGGCCGTTTTGCTTTAAGGTAGCGCTTTACTCATTAATCAACCTTTATAACGCAAATCCCAAACCTACTGTCCATACGCGATTGGTCAACTTCTCGTCTCCGGTGAAGAAATTATTGTTAGAGCCGCGCAGATCGGTAATCCCCAGGCCATAGCCGCCATGGATCATCAGCCCATTAGACAACTGGAAACCGCCGATAAAGTTAAAACCAAAGTCCGTTCCCTTAATGGTACCGTCTCTATCAAATTCAAAATCCTGCGTGGTGGTTGTCCAACCATTATCATATTTATTTTTACCAGAGATACCAAACGCTACATATGGACCAGCACCGAGAAAAAAGCTTCCCGCGGTTTGTACAGGAAACTTAGCGACAAAGTTGACCGGCACTTCAATCCACATTGTGTTTTGTGTTGCTTCTAAATTCTCGGTATCGACAAATTTGGCACCTTTCCCCTGCAACGATACGCCTGGCTGGATGTAGAACCAGTTGGTCGCTATCGGGGCATCAAGAAATGCCGTGACATGAAAATTGGTCGCTGCTTTCGTTTCGTATGTATTGGTATTTCCCGACCAATGGTATTTGGGGAAATTAACTCCCGCTTTGATACCAAATCCCAGGGGCTGGCCTTGGGCAAATACACCCGCCGAAATACTCACCGCCATTATTGCTAATACTAACTTTTTCATCGTTGTTCTCCTTTCTTTCTTAGTTTGCATGAATTATTTTTGTTCGAACTAACGACGAGGTTGCAAGATATGCGCCAGCTTGCCCAGCAATCCACTAAAACACTTATTAACAACTATTTAATAAAAAAAATTGCATACTGCCCAAGTGTATGGATTATTATACACTTACGCGCCAAATGGGCAATAGCGGACAACGCTGATTAATTATGTGCACAATCCTTCCAATTGTCAATAATTTATCTTAGTTTTGCAGTCCTTTAGAAAAAGGGTCGGGTGGCCGAGTGGCTAGGCAGAGGTCTGCAAAACCTTTTACAGCGGTTCGAATCCGCTTCCGACCTCGTTTTACACTGGTTAAAAAAATAAAGAAAATGGGAGTTACACGCTTAAAAAGAAAAGATAGAAGGAATAAAGTGGTAGCGAAGAACGAGGTTCAATTTTTGAAGCTTGGCCGCAACTTAGAAATCGGCAGCCGTTCAAAGATGCCGGCTAATAGCCAAATTGTTAAGAACAATGAGGTATTGGCCAAGCTGGAAGCTGAAATAAAGAAATAACAAGCCTGCCCCTACAGGCTTTCCAATATATCCGCCATTTGGCGGATTTTTTCTTTTGAGGATAGCCAAACAGTTCCTCCCATCCCCTCCACCGCTTCATTTGTATACCGCATTCCGCTTACCATCGCTACTTTCGCCGAGGAATGGAATGCCTGTGCACCTGTCAATCCAGCGATTTGCGCGATATTGGTTTCGTTGATGCCAGAGCCGGGCATAATTTCAATCCGTCCCGCCGCTTGGGTCACAAGTTTTTTGATTAAACCCGCCCCTGCCAAAGCGGTATTTTCCATGCCGGAGGTGAGCAATCTGCGGCAACCACAAGCGATGATGGCTTCCAAGGCCTCAAGTGGATCACGACTGACATCAAATGCCCGATGGAAAGTCACCTGCATCGGTTGAGCCAATTCGACCAGTTCTGAGGTACGCGCTATATCCACGCGGCCTTCAACATCCAGCAGTCCAATCACCACGCCATCGCACTTGGCCTCCTTACAAAACATAATATCCGCTTTCATTTCCTGAAACTCCAAATCCGAATACAGGAAATCTCCCGCCCTGGGCCGGATAAGCACATGCAACCCTATCTTCAATGCAGCCCGTGTCAACCAAATCTGCCCCGATGACGGCGTAGTGCCCCCCATTTCAAGGTTTTGACAAAACTCTATTCGATCCGCGCCGCCCTCCTGTGCTGCTAACGCAGAAGCCACAGAGTTAGCACATATTTCCAACCGGTACGATTTCCCCATGATAAGTAGTTCTAAGTGCCAAAGGTAAAAAAATGTCGCTTGACGTTAAAATTCAAGGTTGCCCATAAAAACACAAAGATTAATTCAATATTATTTGTAATTAGTCTTAATAACACATATGTTTGCCTTGTTATTTAAATGTATTCTAAATAATGGAGAGATTAATCCTGTGCATGTTCTGTGTTTCTGCACCATACCTACTGTGTGCGCAAGCAACCACCCCCTTATGGAGCAATGATTCGCTGAGGGTAAATACACTTGATGAAGTGGTCGTAACCGGCCAATATGAGCCCCAATCCATTAAAAACTCCGTATACCGAGTACGCACCATCAACAACAACCAAATTCGATTGCGCGCTGCCACTTCTGTAGAAAACATCTTAAACACCCAATTGGGCATGCGGTTTTCCAACGACCTCACATTGGGCGAATCAGACATCCAATTAATGGGCATGTCAGGCCAAAACGTCAAGGTGTTGGTAGACGGCATTCCGCTGATTGACCGGGGTGCCACCAAGCAAAGCCTCAGCCAGATTGACGTCAATAACATCGATCGCATCGAGGTCGTGGAGGGGCCCATGTCCGTGATCTATGGCACCGATGCCTTGGCTGGCGTCATCAACATTATCACGAAAAAAGGACTGGCCACGGATAACCTGTTGATTTCGGCGCGCGTGCAGGAAGAAAGTGCAGGAAGTGAATACAAAGCTTTCTCAAACGAAGGTATGCATAATGGCAACCTCACGGTCAACTGGCAACATAAAGGGTGGCTTGCCCAGGCTTCGGGAAGCCGCAACAATTTCGGTGGCTGGAAAGGCAACAGTAGCGGGCGTGCACTTGATTGGAACCCGAAGAGCCAATGGCTCGCCTCCGGGACCTTGGGGTATCGTAACGAAGCATTAGATATGTGGTATCGCCTGGATTATCTCGATGAAGATATCTATACACCCGGCCCTCTGAACCAAAACACGGGTCGAGCTGTAGATAAAAACTATCTTTCCAGCCGTTACACCCATGTATTGCAGGCACAGTGGAATATCAATGAACGATTCAGCTTTACTGGATCAGCGTCCTATCAAGACTATGAGCGGCGCACAAGAACCATCCGCCATGATTTCCGCACCGGGACATCGGAACTGACCACCGGCGCTGGCGAGCAAGATATTGCCGGGTTCACCTCAGCGGTGTTCAGAAGCACATTGCAATATAAGCTTTCGGATAAGGTGTTTTTCCAGCCAGGAATCGAAATAAACAGCAATGACGGCAGCGGGCAGCGGATATCTGGGAATCCGCGTATCAATGACTATGCACTGTTCATCTCGTCTGAAATAAAACCGACCGGATGGATGAACATCCGGCCTGGCCTGCGCTTCGTCAAAAATTCGGTATACGATGCACCTCCTGCAATCCCTTCACTTAACACCAAATTTCGGTTAAGTGAGTCTTTCGATATCCGAGCGGCGTACGCCAGGGGCTTCCGGGCACCTGCATTACGCGAACTGTATTTTACCTTCTTCGACGCTAACCATTCGATTACCGGCAATGAAAACCTAAAAGCCGAATATTCCAATAGCTTCAACACGTACGTGAGCTGGTATGGGAACAAGTGGGGCGCATGGCGTATCACGAGTACCTTGGGAGGATTTTACAATGATTTCAATGATCAGATCGCGGTTGGAGTCGATCCCGAAAATCCTTCGGCGAACACATACATCAACATTGAAAAATACCGTACGGCAGGAGGCACGCTGGAAAATGCGATCTTTTGGAAAAACATGGAAGCCAATATAGGCTTCTCTTACATCGGCCGGTATAACCGCTTGTCCGAAACGGAGGCCAACGTACCACCCATGGCCTGGTCGCCCGAAGTAAACAGCAACATCATGTATTACATCCCCAAATGGGGCGCCGGCATCAGCCTGTTCTACAAATTCAACGGAAAGCGCCCGAGTTACGAAGCCGTTGAACAAACCGACGGAACGGTAATGCCTCGTCGGGCAGCTGTTGCCTCCTACCATAACGCGGATGTCAGTCTCAATAAAAACATTACCCGCTATGTCACACTTGTCGGCGGCGTGCGGAACCTATTTGACGTGACCCGTATCGAAAGCACGTCGCTTGTAGGTGATGGTGCACACAGTTCGGCTGCCAGCGCGCTTCCGGTTGGCTATGGGCGGTCATTCTTTCTGGGACTCCACATGCAATGGTCGAAAAATTAATCCATATCATATTCATTCTATATCCAATAAATTAAAACGATATGAAAACAACAATCAACACGTTCAAATACCTTTATCTAGCACTGGGAATAGCTACGGTAGCTACCTCTTGTTCGCGTGATAATAATCCGGATCCGATCATCCCACCGTCCGAAGGGACCGAAATGACTTTAAATGGCGGCGTCGGAGGCAGTGGCGCCCAAAACACGGTATTCGTGGATTTAAGTGCCGCTAGGCAGGATTCGGCAAAGCGGGCCAGCTGGAATCTTGGATTTTACGGTGGCAGCCAATTCCGGGTGATCCTTAACAACACCAGCGGCGCTTCAGCTATTGCGGTCGATGAAACAGACATCAATGCGGTATCAGCAAGCGACATCAATTTGGATGACCTGGCCATCGCATTAGGGCAGCCCGGCGCCTTCGGCAATATCGATGACGTGACGGGCGACCTCAACCATACCGTAATTTCGGAAATATCCGCCACCGACGCTGACAATAAGGTATATGTAATAAACCCTGCCGGAGGTAGTTTTGGTGCAGTCATCTCAGAAGACAACGTATATAAAGTGCGCGTGCTGCGGTCCGGTAATGACTACACCTTGCAATACGCCAAACTCAATGCTTCTACCTTTGAAACGTTGACCGTACAGAAGGACAGTGATTTTAACTTTAAATATATCTCCTTTGAAACCGGCCCCGTGACGGTAGAACCGCCGAAAGCGGACTGGGACTTCCAGTGGACTTGGAGCATTTATTTCGGCGGAGCGGGAGCTACTGCTTATCCTTATGGTTTTTCTGACCTTATCTTCATTAATTATCTGGGGGGTGTGACCGCCGCGGAGGTCATCTTTGAGGATTCGGAAGGCACTCCCACAGGCCAACCAAGTTATGAGGAATTTGCAGAAACCCATATCAGCAGTGTTTCGTTCAGCAGCGCCCGCAACACCATTGGTTCCAGCTGGCGTGTCACTTCTCAGTCACCGACAGACCCTTCGCCGCTTGGCAGGCGAGTCGATCGGTACTATGTCATTAAAGATGCTGCCGGCAATGTATACAAATTGCGTTTCAACGCCATGGGTGCGGGAAGTGACGGCGGTGTACGTGGTTATCCGGAGCTGGAATACCAACTGGTAAAACAAGGGTGATTCGCCTTAATCTTAATTAACATGCAGCCGGGAATCCGGCTGCTTTTGGCACATAAAAAGAGTAGTCGGACACAATCCGTATATTTACAATATGAATAAGAACATTCCTTTTATCGGTCTCGCTTTTCTGTTGGTGCTTGCTTTTGGCTCCTGTAACGTATCCACGCCGAATGGAGGCGTCATCACCGATTCAACGAAGATCGTGTCCACCAATGGCACGTTGTCGGAGACCCTCGTAGCCCTGGGTTTTGAAGACCATATCGTTGGCGTGGATGTAGCCAGCACCTATCCCGCCAGCTTGCAGCAAAAGCCCAAGATTGGACATAACCGTGATATCGCTGCGGAGGGCGTCCTTGCCTTAGGTGCCGATCTGGTACTGGGTGTCACCGACATGGTAAAACCGGAGGTGGCTGAACAGATCCATGCCACGGGCACCAGGCTCCTGCTTTTTGATCATGAATATTCAATAGAAGGGGCTAAACAACTCATCCGGGCTGTGGCCGACAGCATGGGGCAGGCGGCAAGAGGCGATTCGCTCCTTGCCGTGTTGGACAGCGACTTGGCGAAGGCCGATTCCATCGTTGCCCAATCACCAAGTAAACCCAAAGTATTATTTATCTATGCCCGTGGTACGGGAACAATGATGGTGTCAGGCCAAGGTACGCAACTGGATGAAATGATTAAGCTTGCCGGTGGCGAAAATGCCGTTCAGGGATTCAGGGATTTCAAACCGTTGACCGCCGAAGCGTTGGTAGCCGCCGACCCCGACGTTATCCTCTTGTTCGACAGCGGCCTCTCCAGCCTTGGCGGCATCGACGGATTGTTGCAAGTGCAAGGAATCAGCCAAACCAACGCAGGCAAAAACCGCAACGTAGTGGAAATGGACGGGCAATTTCTCACTGGTTTTGGCCCCCGGTTGGGCAAGGCTATTTTAGCATTAGCGGAGAAAATACATTGAATTGAGGGAGCCGTGAAGAATTATAGCCTCCTACTCACTTTCCTTTTTGTGCTGTTGATTGCGGCGTGCGTGCTTTCCGTATGTGTTGGCGCCGTAAAAATAAGCGCCCCGGAATTGTGGTCCATCATTGCCTATCGAGCGGGATTCAGCAGCCACATTGATTTCACCAGTCAACAGGAGGCCGTCTTGCTCAATATCCGCCTGCCGCGCGTTGTTTTGGGCGTGTTGGTCGGAAGCACACTGGCCATTGCTGGTTCCGCTTTACAAGGACTTTTCCGCAATCCGTTGGCAGAGCCGGGACTTATCGGTATCTCCTCAGGCGCATCGCTTTTTGCGGTGATGATAATTGTACTGGAACACCGCTTCTTCAGCTTTCTGACATCGGCATTCGGCTACCATGCGTTGGCCATCGCCGCCTTCATCGGGGCATGTATAACGACTTTTGCTGTGTACCGTTTGGCGGTAGGCAACGGAAAGGCTGATATCACGACGTTACTATTGGCAGGCATCGCAATCAATGCATTGGCCGGTTCGTTTACCGGCTTGCTCACCTACATGTCTACGGATGAACAGTTGCGCAACATCACTTTCTGGACATTAGGAAGCCTGGGCGGCGCCAGCTGGAAAACGGTGACGGGCATCCTGCCTTTCGTATCCGTGTCGCTCGCGGCGCTCCCTTTTTTCTGTAAGGCACTGAATGCCCTGGCTCTTGGCGAATCACAAGCTGGACATATGGGCATCCATGTAAGCCTGCTCAAAAAATTCATCATCGTCTTGGCGACTTTGGGTGTAGGTGCCTCCGTAGCCGTGTCCGGCATGATCGGATTTATCGGCTTGGTTATCCCGCATATCCTGCGAATGGCATTTTCGGCGGACCACCGTTTGGTTGTGCCAGGCGCTGCGTTGCTGGGCGCCGCGGTACTGGTCTTAGCCGATGTTATCGCACGCACTATTTTCGCCCCGGCGGAACTACCCATCGGTATACTTACCGCAATCATTGGTTCGCCGGTATTTATCTACATCATTTTGGCAGAACGGCGAAGGCGAGGTCTCGGCAAGTAATAAATTGCACATTTTCAACGTACGATTGTTGACATATGGCTGAAATTATTAATTTTAACTTGATTTTTGGCAAATGATTGAAGTCAAAGACATTCACTACTCGGCGGGATCCGCAAAATTGGTTGACGGGATAAGCTTTCATGTCCGGCCCGGGGAACTCTTGGCTATCATCGGGGCCAACGGCGCTGGCAAGAGCACGTTATTAAAATTGCTGTGCAAAGAGATACAGGCCCCAGCAGGCGAAATCCTTATCCGCAAGCAGCCAATTGGAGAGTATAAATTAGCGAATTTAGCGAAATTCCGTTCCGTACTGGCCCAAAGTAATACATTATCCTTGTCTTTTAAAGTACATGAACTCGTTATGATGGGCCGGTACCCACATTTCGACAACCAGCCGCAGGATGATGATCTCCGTATCGTAAAAGCCGTCATGGATGAAACCGGCATCAGTGAGTTCGCAAACCGCGATTATAATACCCTGTCAGGCGGTGAGCAACAGCGGGTGCAACTGGCCCGCGTCATTGCTCAAATTTATGATCAGCCCGAAGGTATACTTTTTCTCGATGAGCCTACCAATGGACTCGATCTGCTTTACCAGCAGCAAATTTTAGTTCTGGCCCGAAGCCTGGCCAACCGGGGATACTGTGTGGTAAGCATTTTGCATGACATTAATTTTGCAGCACGGTACGCAGACAACATATTGATTTTAAAAAAGGGGAAACGAATCGCTTTTGGTCACCCGCGGGACGTGATTACCCAAGAAAACATCCATCAAGCCTTCAACATTCAGGTGCGGTTGCTGCATGACGATGCGTTCAATTGCCCGTTAGTTATCCCCGCTGTGATGGTATCCGAACACGTATAAATACAATGAGCATGGAAAACACAATCATTTCACTCAAAGAGCAATATCAATCGTTCAAAGCGGAAAACCCTAAAGTACGCATCCGTGATGCCGCTAAACAATTAGGCGTTTCGGAAGCCGACTTAGTCGCTACCGGCGACCACAACATCGCGCTAAAACCGGACTTTGAAGCAATCCTAAAAGAAGTCAGCACGCTGGGAAACGTCATGGCACTTACACGCAATGACCATGCCGTGCACGAACGCAAGGGCGTTTATACCAAAGCCACGTTTAACGGACATGTCGGCCTTGTGGTCAATCCGGATATCGACCTCCGGTTGTTCATGAATGCCTGGCATTTCGGCTTCGCGGTGCAGGAGGGTGATCGCCGAAGCCTTCAGTTCTTTGATAAGGACGGCGAAGCCGTGCATAAAATCTATCTCACTGAACAAAGTGATACGCAGGCTTATGAAGCTTTGGTAGCCAAATACAAGGCCCCCATCCAGAATGCAACACTGCAAACCACCGCCATCGACAAATCGGTAGTGGAGCGTCCCGATAGCGAAGTCGATATCGCTGGCTTCCGGCAGGCTTGGCTGGATTTGAAGGACACCCACCATTTCTTTGGCCTTTTGCGTGATTTCGGTGTAACTCGGCGTCAGGCCATGCGCTTAGCACCCGAAAATCATGCCACGCAAATTACGACAGCGTCGCTGAAACGCATACTCGAAGGGGTATCCGAGCGCGACTTGGACATTATGGTATTCATTGGCAGCCGTGGCTGTATCCAAATCCATACCGGAAAAGTAAAAAAATTACTGCAGACCGGTCCCTGGTTTAATGTACTGGATCCGGAGTTCAACATGCATCTACGCGAAGATGGCATCGAAAGCGTATGGCTGGTCAGAAAACCGACAGAAGACGGAATTGTCACCAGCCTTGAGGCATTTGATACCGATGGTAACATCGTCGTCCAATTTTTCGGCAAGCGCAAACCGCGCATCCCGGAACGTGAAGACTGGCGGCAGGTCGTAACAGACTACGCCGTCATGCAATAACCATAAACAGCGAAGTTGGGTAATACTTCCCTGCAGTATTTCTCCAACTTCGCTTACGTCAGCTTTCAATAAACTATTGTTAGCCTACCTCACCGTGCTTCATTAACCCGCCCGCAGCACAGCCGCCCACAGTCGCCACAAATTCCACAAAGCTATTATTTCAAAAATATAACACTAATAACCAACGCATTACATAATGCCCTTGAACTTATTTATAATCTTTCTAAATAATTTATATCTTTGAAGGCGTAAGAAGAATGTTAATCAAGGTCTATATATGGTTTGTTTTATATAGTTGTTTAGTTTAGTTAGTAGAAAACCCCGCTGATGTGAATCACCGGGGTTTTATTATGTCATTTGGACTAAGAGTAAGCCCGATTTTCATCAAAGGATTTGAGCGGAGAATCCATCCAGGATACGGCTATTATCTTCGGTCGGTTCAAATAAACGCTCGATGGTAAATGCGAGGGTACTGTAAGCTTCCAGATTACTTTGCTTTTCAAATCCTACCGAGGCCAAGGTATTCTGCTGCATATTGAGCACATTGTTGAATGCGACACGATATCTTTCATTAATGGGCTCGGATGGAGGGAATACTTGCGCGAGGGCATCTACCTGCCGGCCGTTTTTCCAGAAGCGATAGCAGACATGCGGTCCGGTTGCCAATCCGGTGCTTCCCACATAGCCGATTACCTGGCCTTGCGCCACCCGCTGTCCCTTTTTTACCGCCCGTTTGCTCATGTGCAGGTATTGGGTTGCGTAAACATTATCGTGTTTGATTTTGACATAATTGCCATTTCCCCCACTGAACGTTGATTCGGTGACCACACCTGCAGCAGTGGCCACGATGGGAGTACCATGTGGTGCCGCAAAATCCGTCCCTAAATGAGCTTTCCATCTACGTTGCACGGGATGAAACCGGCGCATCGTAAAACGGGATGAAATCCGGCTATATTTCAAAGGCGCTTTAAGGAAGGTCCTACGAAGGCTTTTGCCATTTTCATCATAATACGCGCCAGGCTGGCCATCATTTGGCTCAAAATAATAGGCTTGATACTCCTTTCCATTGTGGCCAAATACCGCCGATTGTATCCGTCCCGGACCGATTGGCTCGCCGTCGATATACTTGCGTTCGTAGACGAGCTTAAACCAATCTCCCTTATTAATCCGGTAAAAATTAACTGCCCAGCCGTATATCTCTGCCAGTTGAACCGCTAAATCCGGACTTGCACCGTTGCTTTCCAACGTTTGGTACAGCGAGTTTTGGATAACACCGGCTACCGTTTCAATCTTCGTATCCACGGCCTTTTGTTCTTTATACACCGCTATGCTATCCCGTAAGTCGTAGACCACATAATCTATTGCATTGGGCTGATAAACGAAATAAGCCGCCTTTCCGGTCGTATCTTTGAATACGGTATAGTCATGCCCAACCGCTATTTTCCTTACATCGAAAACCGGTTTCGACTTATCGGCCAGGATTGCGATGCTTTGGAGGTCTATCTGATAGCGTTGAAGGATATCAGAAAGAAATTCGTTCCGCCCTACGGACTTCGTTTCAATGTCATAGCCATCCATGGCTAATCCAAATAAAAGCCGGGGGGCACTGATCGGTTCGGTTTCAGTGGTTGGCGATACAGGTTCAGACGTCGTATCAAAAGAGGAAAGGAAAATGAAACTGGCACCCAATGCAACCACAACAAGCACAACAAGTGCAAGTACATTCTTTTTTAAAATCATTTTTTATTACAGGTAGTTAGAATCTCCAACGTCGATTCGGTATTTATTTAAGTTTAGTGGCAACTATACCCCAAGTTGCCATCGCTTTACACACACATAAACGCAAATAAAGCAATTTTATTGAAGACCACCCTGTTTTTTAACATTTTTTTACATTTGAAACCGTCTGATTTACGTTACAAAAGAAGCCCGGCACCATAAACACCCCGGCCGAATCACTGAAGTTGACGTTGATATACGCAAATTAAACACACATTGCATCACCCTGTCACCTTAAGTGACTGGATCAAGTCATCTGCGATTCCAACATAAAATTTTAAAACAGCCGGGCTACCCGGAAATGTTCCCGAAACGGCAGCAGTGAGTACACCTGTCGCTTCCGTTCCTTCAAAGCTGACCGGCTGCATGACGGTCTGGTATTTTTCATTGGCATTGGCAATCCAGTCATGAATTTCGGTTCTTCCGCGGTAGATGCGTCCCTCGTCAAACACGACAGCCGTTTGGGAGAAACAGTCGGCATAAGCGGCACTATCGTGGTCGCGTTGTGCATTTATTAACGCTGTAATAATTTTCGGTAAGTCCATTGCTTGTGTTTTAGGATTGTTAAATCGTGGGTATCGTTCCACCATCTATCACATATTCCGTACCCGTGAGGTAGCCGGCTCTCGGTGAAACCAGAAACCCTACCAATTCGGCAACCTCCTCCGGTTTGGCGGGCCTGCCGTAGGGTATGCCTCCCAAGGCGTCCATCACGCTCTGGGTAGCTTGCGCCAAGGTGATGTTGGAGCTGCCGGCAATCCGTTCCGTCAAGCGTTCCGAAGACGTTGTGTAGACCCAGCCGGGCGACACCGTCAGCACACGCACACCTTTAGGCGATACTTCCTTGGACAAGCCTTTGCTGTAGTTGATTAATCCCGCCTTGGCGGCTGCATACGGCAACGTAGAATCATACAATGGCAATTTCCCCTGGATAGACGCGATATGGATGATAACACCACTCCGTCGTTCGATCATCTGGGGCAAAAACGCCCTATCCAACCGGACGGGTGCGAACAGATTAGCTTGCATCGTGGACATCCAGTCATCGTCTGTCAACACAGCAAAACCTCCGCCCGGCGTTTCGGAGCTGCCAAGATTATTCACGAGAATATCCAACCTGCCGTAGCCAGCCAACACCGTTTCCACCACATGTTGTGTCCCCGCTGGTTTGCTCAAGTCCGCCGCGATAAAATGTAAACCGGGATGCACCGCTTCGGGCTTGTTTCTTGCGATGATGACCACGGTCGCCCCAGCCTGCAAAAGCCGTTCGGCGATGGCTTTCCCTACACCCTTTGTACCGCCCGTTACTAACGCGACTGCACCCGACAACTCACTGCCAGAATTAAAGTTTTGTTCCATTTTTCGATCTTTTGCACAAAAATCGGGTGTACCAATGGTGTGTACAAGTACGGAAAACCGAATCAAATAGGGGTAAATTTCTCACTATATACGGGCCGGGTATGCACTACCTGCTATATGAACGAGCAATCTATCAGAAGGCCGTACACGACTAACTAAGCCGCGCCGGCAGGTTTAGACATGCTGGTGGCTTTACTGCGTTACCTACCGAGGACGACTTTCCTGTGCAGATCCCCCCACTCTTTAAGCTCACCAATTAATTTATGGAGCGATTGGCCATGCGTGGTCAGATCATATTCAACCACAGGTGGAAACGCATCGTAAACGGTTCTTTTCACCAACTGATTAAGTTCCAGATTCTTCAATTCTTTAGAGAGCATCTTATCCGTTATTCCGGTTACTTCCCGCGCGATTTCCCTGAATCGTTTCGGGCCAAACGACAATGCAATAATGACCTGCAATTTCCATTTTCCGCCCAGGACTTCCAAGGCGTCCTTTACAGGAAGGATCATCGCCGTGCATTCACTATGTTCCAGTTTGTCCATCTTGATGTTTTTATGTGTTTCCAACTTGCTTTACCAACGTATAGCGCTTTACAAAAGTATAGTACTATAAAAAATATAGCAAATGTACATAAATTTGCAGAATAAAACACAAACTTTATGATACAACGGAAAATTGCACGCATACAAACACATCATTCAGCTCAAGGCTTTTTGGGCAGCGGCCATCTCGCAGCGGCCGTGGTTGATGGCAGTAACTTTGAACAGACGGACCCGTTTTTCTTATTAATGGATGATCGACTTGACTTACCCGGTGGTCATCCGGTCGGCGGCCCCCATCCCCATGCCGGATTTGAAACAGCGACTTTGGTGCTGGAAGGTTCCGAAGCCAGTTGGCAGACAGGCGCCTTTGAGTTAATGACGGCCGGCAGCGGCATCGTTCATACGGAAGAAATCACCACCGAGACAAAACTACGGATACTACAGCTTTGGTTAATACTGCCTCCCGAGAAACGTTGGACAGAACCATTTTTCCAAGAAATCAAGCCTGAGCGCGTACCTACCCACATGACGGACAACAGCGAGGTAAGAGTCTATAGCGGAAGCAGCAATGGCCTTACATCGCCCGTAATAAATCAAACACCGGTGACGATCGTCGATTTCAAATTAGGAACGGGCACTGAACGTTCCCAACAGATTCCGGCGTCGTACAACGGATTTATTTATGTGATTGAGGGGACGGTTTCGATAGGAACAGAACAGGTCGAAAAAGATCAGTCGGCATGGCTTGAAAAAACCGGGCGGACAGGAACCAGCGAGATTATCTTTAAGGCAGGAAAACAAGGCGCCCGCTTTATCCTATATGCCGGTGAACCGCAGCATGCGCCCATCGTCAGCCACGGTCCCTTTATTGGGAACAGCAAGGAGGACATTCGCCGGCTATACCACGAATATAATCGAGGAAGAATGAAACACGTAAACGACTTGCCGGAAAGTCATGTGAGAAGGTATGTTTAGTATTCATCACAAAGGACCGCTAAACAAAATAAAACGGCCCGTTAAGCAAAGCGGCGATAAGCATGTCGCCCTATTTTTGTCTCAATAGCTAGCCGGCGGTATCCTTGCCAATTCGGGGATTCGGATACAAAGATCCCCGTTTGGGATACGTCGGGTTGTGTGCAAAACCAGAATTTTGCTGCTTGCAGACAAAATTCATGTGCTTATAAAAAATGAAGATCATGAAAAGAAATAAAAAAGGCATTGTATTCATTCCGGACATTAGCGGTTATTCAAGATTTGTGAAACGAACCGACAGCAAAGTGGGAGCTGAAATTATCGCTCGCCTGCTCAATGCCGTTATACAATCGAACTACTTATCATTCCACATCTCCGAAATAGAAGGAGATGCCATTTTGTTTTACCGCTACGGCAATACGTTCCCCATAAAAAAGGTATTGAAACAATACGAAGTCATGTTGAACGCATTTAATACAGAGGTCAGCCGATTAGCTATACGGTATCCCCAAGTAAAGGAGCTTTCGCTGAAGGTAGTTATCCATTATGGTGTGATCGAAGCATTCTCACTGAAAGGATTCTATAAGCTATATGGAAATACGGTGGTGGAGGCTCACCGACTATTGAAAAACAACCTGGGCATGGATACCTATGCGTTGATAACAGACAGCTATCTCGACAATGAGAAGGTGAATGGCGACATTGGTGGCTATGCCGATGGCATCAACCAACGTGGCCAAATCTGTGAATTGTTCAATGATATTGGCAAAATATGCTACAGCTTTTTTCCCTTTGCGTCCGCTTCGGATTATAGCGGTGCCGATAAGTCCATGCTCGCCGAAGCATAGCCTTACTTGTCCCAGAAAGACCATGCGGTCATCATGTTATAACTGCACAAAAAGGGGAACAAGCTATGCGCTTTGTCCCCCATCAATCAAAAATTCGGAGCCTGTTATAAAGGCAGCCTCCTCCCCCGCTAGGTATGCAACCAGTTTTGCCACTTCTTGAGGTGTGCCAAAACGGTGCAACGGCACCGAGTCCAATATCATCTGCTCAAGATTTCGGTCGCCGTTGACCCCTCCCTTCCGCATGATCTCGGTAGCAACCGGCCCTGGGCTCACCGCATTGACCCGAATTTGCCGCCCTGCCAATTCCAGGGCGGCAATTTTCATCAAGGTATTAAGTGCTGACTTGCTGGCCGCATAAACCGACGCTGTGCGAGGTGAGATATGCGCGGAACTCGAAGAGAGCAAGACTACCGAAGCCTTTTCGTTCAGTATGGGAATAGACAAACTCAAGGTAAAGAAGGCACCTTTAAAATTTACGTTCATAACTTCATCGAATAGTTCTTCAGAAGTTGACTCAATGGGTGCCGTTTTTGAAATACCGGCGTTTACCAGCATGATATCAATCTTACCATAACGTTCGGCAACCGCTGTCATCAATTGCTTGATATCTTCAACACGCGATTGATCCGCTACCAGGCCGGTGGCACCAAGTTCGTTGGCGGCCTTTTCAACAGCTTCCTTGCGTCTTCCCGTTATCACTACAGTGGCGCCATTTTCTATTAGCTCTTTCGCAGTAGCATAGCCGATACCGCTGTTGCCGCCCGTAATGAGCGCAACTTTGTCCTTGAAATTCATGATTTTATTTTCAAACAGACTGCAGACCAGCTATATTAATAGATGTAGCTGCATTTTCCAGCAGAAGCCTGTTCCATTGCCGCAATTCGAGCCCTTTTAGCACATTGTAAAGCCGATTGGAAAAATCGGTAATCAGCTTATCCTCTTTTTGCTTGGCATTGACAAACAGCACCCAAGTCCAGACATTTATTCGCTTATATTTTTCGAAAGCCGCAAGCCCTCCGGATGAGAGCCATACGTTTGAACTCACAATATTCCGCGGAAAGTAATTGATCAGTACTATTCCCGGAACTCCGGCTATAAAACCCACAATCGGGGCTACGAGCATTCCGAAAAAGTTGATGACGTAAGCAATATTTTTACGCCTTTGGCTTACAAACTTTCCTTTAGAAAACTCAATCTTCAGGCAATTGGAGTTGCTATCTTCGGTTTGCCGAAGTTGTAGACTGTTGCTGTCATTGTTAAATCGAGCGATTGCTATTTTTACAGCGTCGTGTAATTTTGGCTGCAGTTCCGGTTGAATTTTATCACCAAAACTCCATGTAACGTTCATGATTCCTAAGCCTATTGACATAACCGGTAAGCTATGTGTTTCGTTAGTAACTGAAGGACTATTATTCATGTCTATCGTTTTTAAGGTTATTCTACATTGAATGTTATACCTGTCATTTCCTCACTTAGTGCCCATAGCCGTTTTGCATTGGATTCATCAAGTGAATACGATTTTACACCGTTCGAAAAAGTATCGCCATGCGCCAGGTCCGCTATGTTTACATCTTCGCAATACACCCCGCCCATGTCGCTGAGCAAAGGGCTTGTCGCGCACCAGATTGTTGTTGCCGCGCCTTGGGGGATTGTTTTTAGCGATGCCGCCACTTCCGGCAAAATATTGCCTTGTGCATCGCAAAATCCCATCTGCTGGAATAGTTCCAAAGGCGCTTCCCTGCCCAACTCCGTCCCGCCAATGGAACCGGGGTTCAATGAATAGGCCCTTACATGAAATGCCTTGGCTCGATTGTCCAGTTCGAGCGAAAAGAGGTTGACCGCTGTTTTTGATTGCCCATATCCCTGTAATGTTTCATATTCGCGGTCTAAAAAATTGGGATCTTCAAAATTGAATGCGGCAAACTGATGCCCTTGAGAAGATACATTAACCACTCTGGCGCCATTCGCTTTTTTAAGAGCCGGCCATAATCTTGCGGTAAGCTGAAACTGTGACAAATAATTAACCACCAGCTGTGATTCCAGGCCGCGGCTATCTCTTCGCAGGGGGACCCACATGATTCCGGCATTGTTTATCAGCAGATGGAGCGGTCTACCGGATGCCAGAAACTGTTCTGTAAACCTATCAATGGAAGCCGGGTCAATCAAATCCATTGCCGCTATCTCTACATTGGCAATTGATTGCAGGTTTCTGGCTGCCTTTTCGACATCCCTGGCGGGAACTATAACGGTAGCACCCGAACCTGCAAGCGTTCTGACCGTTTCTAACCCAATACCGGTATTGCCACCCGTCACAATAGCGATTTTTCCCGTGAGGTCAATCCCTTTAATCACCTCAGCCGAAGTCGATAACGCACTGAAAACCAAATCCAATGGTTTTTGCAATGCTCCTTGATAATTGTTTTGTGCCATTTCTATTTGTTTTGTTTTGACAAAAGTAGACGAACTCTATCAAGGCGATTTTGCTCAGCATATCAATTTTACTTTGTTCAAAATACCACCACTCCGCTGCCATGAAAACAAGTGGCGATAAGTTTGTTCTGCAACGGGTCCCTCCAAGCTGAATGTCACAAGTCTTTCATTAAATCACTGCGTTTTTTTAGTCCGCTTGGATAACAGCGAACCCAAGTAGAAGGGGACGTGTGTACTTTAACCGAAAATAACGGCAATGCCCAAACATATAACATCAGCATATGTAAGATTAGGAGTTTCGAGCAAACACAGTACATTTGGGAACAGCGTAATTATCGGATGGCTGACGTAAATATATTAGCTGCTTTCTATGCTTTTTCCGGAGGAGCATCATGGCTGCTTGGGTCGCTATCTTTCCTCGGTGTCAATCGGGTAAATGGCAGGGCCGACCAATGGCTTGGGGCATTCTATTGCCTTTTAGCCTGTACATTTACCCGAATTTTCTTTGAGGAATTTAGCATTGGAGGCGGATTTCTTCTACATTTACTTGAATTGCCTACATGGGCTATGCTGCCGTGTCTTTACTTAGCGATAACTCATTTTGTAACGCCTTCTACAGCCGATAAACACTGGCACCTACATTTCGTGCCTTTTCTGCTTTTTCTTCTATTTTCGCTGGTCTATTTAATGCCAAATCTCTTCAATGGGCAAAACCATTTGCCGGTATTACCTCCTTGGATGCGGTTTATCGTCCAGTACTTTTTCTTTGGCCAGATGGTTTATTATTGGATCGTTTGTTTCTGGTTGCTCCGGCGTCACCAAAAGAACTTAAAGATGGTGGCTTCATTTACCGAAAAAATTGATCTGGAGTGGCTAAAATATCTATTGATTTCCGTGTTACTTTTCATTCTTATTCGCATTTTGGGCATATCCAGCGTTCACGTAACTTACATTTCCCCTATCTTATATTTCCTGGGGATAATCCTATTGGCCTATTCAACGCTTACCCAAAAATCAATTTATGCAGTAGAAATCGATCCGTCGGCAAAAAAAGAAGGTGTGAGCCCTAAAAAAGCACTGAACGAACGGCTCACCGCAGAACAAGTGGAGGAACTAAAATCCATCGTCACGCGAAAAACAGTCGACGAAAAATTATACCTCGACCCCAGCTTGACACTTTCGGGACTTTCCGGTAAAATCGGCATCAGCACACATGAACTATCCTACGTCCTCAATAACGGACTTGGCAAAAACTTCTATCAGTTTATCAATGAACTGCGGACTGAGGAAGCAAAATCACTCCTATTATCAAAGGACACCAAGCATTTAGACATGCTCGGTGTTGCTATCCGAGCCGGCTTCAACTCCAAAACGACATTTTATACCACCTTTAAAAAAGCAACCAACCTCACTCCGAAAGAATACATTAAAGTAAATTCAGTGGCTGGCTGACCTCAATGCTGTTCATTTGCATCCATCCGAACTGTTGCTAATCGCTGGCGAGTTATCATTGCATCATAAAAAAATAATTAGATGAAAACAATGAACTCATTCAATTCTGCAATCGCCCCGAGCATCCGTGTGGTCATCGGCAGCATTTTATTCGCAAGCGCATTTCTTGCGGCAAACTGTTTTGCACAAGGAGATGTCCAGCAAGCAAAAACGGCAGCTCTGGAAAAGCTCTCCGGATATTACCAATTTCCCAATAACGTGGCTTTTGTTCAATTTAAGCTAAAAGACAATACACTTTTTGCCAAGCAACTATGGGATAACAAAGCATATCAGCTCACCCAGATCGAGGAAACGACTTTTGAATCAAAAGAGGAAGGCTACAAAATCGAATTCCTAATAGATAGTTCAGGTCGGTTTACTCATGCCAAAATAATGGGAAGAATCATGACAACAAAAGTTGGATTTGACCCCAAAGTAATCAAACAACTATCCGTGGCGCAACTCAAAAGGCTCGAAGGAACGTATAGCTTAACGGATGACAATAGCCTTAAGATCGATATCCGACCCTCCGCGAACGGATTGACAATAAAACAGCTATGGGACAATAAGGAGATCGCCTTTACGCCCAGATCGGAAACTTTTTTCCTGAATGAGGACGGTACGTTCCCGCTTACGTTTTTATTGAATGGCAAAGAAGCAACGCAGGTCACCTGTTTTGAAAATGATGTATGGCTAAAAGCAAAATAGGTAATATGGCAAAAAAAATGGTTAATCGAATTTTCTTCATATGGCTTATGATAGTCTTTTGGGCATCCGAAGGGAATGCACAGCAAGTGGCAGACGAAAACTTTGACTATCCGGTTTCTACCCCTACATATACGGCCGGAAGCGGCCCCTTGATCCTATTTGATGAAGCACATCATAATGCCTCGACATTAAAGGGAGCCTATTCCACATTCGGTAAACTGCTCGTACGCGATGGCTATAAAGTGGCAAGCAGCAAAGACAAAGTAAGCTTGGATCTTTTAAAAGGAGCGAAGATCTATGTATCCGTGAATGCGATGTATGATATGGAAAACTGGAATCTGCCAGCGAGATCAGCTTTTTCCCCGGACGAAATAAATGAACTCTGCAATTGGGTAGCTGGTGGTGGAAGCTTATTTCTTGTAACGGATCATATGCCCTGCGGCGCCGCTGTCAATGAATTAGCTGGAAGGTTTGGAATAAACATCATGAATGGCTTCGCTATTCGTAAGGATGGTCGGCCGGAAGTATTTTCAAAAGAAAAGAAGACACTTATGGCAAATGAGATTACCAGTCCTCCCGGCAAAGCGATCGATAGCATCATGTGCTGGGGCGGGACGGGATTTATTGTTCCGTCCCATGCCCATGTTATTTCCATACTGGGCGACGATTACCATATTTATCTTCCTAACGATGTTTCTCAAATAAAAAAGCCGCTGCCGGATACTATTCCCTATGTCTCAGGGAGAGGATTGGTAAACGGCGCATACCTGACCTTTGGCAAGGGTAGAATTGTAATATTCGGGGATGGAGCGCCTTTTTCCGCACAGCTGCAGGGCATAAAAAGTGAGAAAAGGGGCATGAATCATCCCGGAGCGACACAGAATACCCAATTTCTGTTCAATATTATACACTGGCTCGACAGAAAATTGTAAATCAACTGTAGGTATTGCGAGTGACAGGTAACGAACCGTAGAACATCGCTTGAATGGGTAGTTGAATTCCCTGAAGCGATATATTTGTATTGGAGCTATTGTAAGATATTTCCGTAATTTTATCTGACGCAACCATTCATCGTTGTCGTTCGTCTTATGTTATAAAATTGGATAGACACTAAACAGTCGCTTAGATGGAACCTAAACTTATTGGCATTACCAAAAACTCTGTAACCAAAAGGAGTTATTGGATTGATTACCTGCGGTCAACGCTCACGATACTGGTCATTGCGCACCACTCTGCGATCGCTTACGCTACATTCGGCAAGTTTCATAAGGAACGGTATATAGCGTCCACAAGCCCTGTTGTAGACATGCGTAGCAATGTAGGCCTGGACATTTTCATAAACTTCAACGATATCTTCTTTATGTCATTGATGTTTCTTATCGGCGGTTTATTTCTACCCGGAAGTCTGGCGAGGAAGAATAAAGATGCGTTCGTCAGGGACAGGACGCTTCGGCTTTTTCTCCCGTTCATAACCATCGGAACGCTTCTGATGCTCATCGCCTACTATCCGTCCTATTACTTGGCCACGGGAGATACTAATTTGATCAGGCATATTGCTGATTTTTTCACCCATCAAGGTTGGCCAGCCGGTCCGACATGGTTCATCTGCATGCTGTTTGTCTTTAACATCGTTTTTTTGATTGGCTATCCGTGGCTTAAACGGTGTCCGGTGCTATCCAGCGGAACTTTCGGAAAATTGGCCAAAAGGCCTTCCCTAATGTTTTTCCTGCTATTATGCATATCCTGGCTATTATATGTCCCCATAGCGCATTCCGTCGGTGCGGGTACTTGGCGGGGTATCGGCCCGTTTGACTTCCAGTACAGCAGGCCTTTGCTATATCTTGGTTATTTCCTAATCGGGGTTGCATTAGGTCTTGGTGATTTCGAAAAGACCGTATTCTCACAGAATTCGGACATAGTAACAAGGTGGTGGCTTTGGTCTATCGCGTGCTTGGTTTCATTTGTTGCATTGACGCTTGTTTCACCTTACCTGAGTTCGTTGGTACGCGATGGAAACCTCAGGGAATTCCCGGCCTGGATGATTTACTTCACGCTGTACCTGTGCTCCTGCTGTAATCTCCTATATAACTAAATTTTTTTCGTTAACCATCAGCGCATTTTATTGTTGTTTTTTTGAGCTCTGCCAATCTTCTTTCCATATGGGCAATTTTACCCGCCAGCCTCTTCTGTTGATATTCCTTTTGATCGAACGGGGTGAATTCAATTTTATCCTTAACCATCTTGTAATAGATGGTAGCCATTTTATTAGCGGTGGCGACAATCGCATACCTATTGCCGCCCCTGGATTTCATCCGTCTGAAATAATCACCGAGCCAGTGGTCACTGCGTTGAACACTGTTGGCCGCAATCCGAAAAGCTTGCCCAGCCGAGTTAGACTTTCTGCGGACTTTGCTACTTAGCAGCTTTCCTCCCGACATCTTGTTGTTGGGGCATAGGTTCAGCCACGAAACAAAATGCTTGTGTGTGGGCCATTTGCACATATCCGTACCTGCTTCTGCCAGAATTGACAGCGCACTGAGTTCACTCAATCCATAGATACCAAGCACATCTGTTCCCAAAATAGCCGTCAGATTGTTGCGGATATTGATTCGGGGCGCATTCTTATTCTTTTTCTTAGCAACTTTGTTCTTTCCTTCCGGTGAAACCTCAGTTTCGCTCTGAGGTATCTCTCCTTCGTTTAGTGAAGCGGCATACGTTTTAAGTTCCTTTTGGATTTCTTCATCAAGCTTAGCAATCTCTGCCTGAAAAAAACAGTAGCATCTGTAACTCTGAGCAAGAGCGTACAGCTGATCTTCCCGCCACTGGCCCTGGAGTGACTTTTCAATCATCTCAGGGCTCGCTTTGACGCGATGGTGCACCATGGGCAAAAAATTTCTTGCGTCGCGCTCGCCCGATATAATGGCAGTGACGATGGCTGTGCCGGTAACACCTGTGATGTCCGAAATGACGGTATGCAATTTCAGGTTCATGAGTTCCATCGCCTTTTCCATCCGTAACACACAGCGGCTGCTGTCCTCCATCAGCGTTCGGCGCATACGTACAAAAGTACGAAGGGATTCCTGCCGCTCTGAAGGAAGATAACTGCTCCGCAATAAACCACAGCTGTGGAGCTGCTGAATCCATGCCGCGTCGCCCATATCCGTCTTCCGCCCTGTTACATTACGCACATGGGCGGAATTCACAAGGTAAACGGCGATACCGCGGCCAACCAGAACGCTAAACAGCGGTTTCCAGTATACACCGGTGGATTCCATGGCCACCGAATCGATACCGCATTCTTCCAACCAGTCAGCAATCTCATCCAAATCACAACTCATTGTTCCAAAAGTTCGAACCGGAACCTGAGAGCGGCTAGGCGGAACGGCCACCGCGTGGACGGTATCACCAATGTCAATGCCCGCGGCATTCGGGTTTACAATGGACAGTGACAAATTCCTCGCTTTACGCTTCGACCCTGATTTAATCTTTTTCATAATTATATGATTAGGAAACTAAAAAAGGCAAAAGTGCAAAGCCCTCCGATTTGACAAAGTATATTCTCCTATACGGGGTCCAGCCCCAATTTGAAACTTAAAAATCAGAAGAGCCATACTTCCCTATGAACTTCGGGATCAATGATTACAATGGCGTTAACTGCAGAGCACATTTACCACCCTAAAATTACCTCGTTCTAATCAATTAAAATGTCTCGCTAAAGTTATTTCTGGAGAAACATAACTTCGTTATTCCTAGACTTCCCTTAGCTAGCTACATTCAAAACTAAAGAATTCCAATCAGAATTGCTATTGCTATCCTGTTGGAATGTGGGAAACTCGGAGAGTTTTCCATATTTCAACAGGAACTCTGTCGGCGTCAACTGCCCCAGCGATGAATGTGGTCTTTCGTTATTATACATCCACGCCCATGCTTCTGCGAATTTTCTTATCTCCGGGAGGCTGTCAAACATGTAGCTGTCCAGCACGTCCTGCCTGAAAGTTCTGTTAAAACGTTCTATCAAACTGTTCTGTGTAGGCTTTCCAGGTTGGATAAACTCCCATTGGATGCCGTTTTTCTCGCACCAGCCACGCATGGCCTCGGCGACAAATTCCGGTCCGTTGTCCGAGCGGATCTTCTCGGGCTTGCCACGCCATTCCAGTAGCTTTTCCAGCTCACGTATCACCCGCTGTGCAGGCAGGCTCGTGTCAACCGTAATGGAAAGTGCCTCCCGGCTGAAATCATCGATAACGTTCAGCGTACGGATCGTTTTCCCGTTGGCAAGAGTATCGTGCATGAAATCAAGGCTCCAGGTAATGTTCGGCCCAACAGGACACAGCAGTGGTGCTTTTACCCGGGCAGGACAAGTGTCACTTATCAATAAAATGCCGCCGGGTATTCTCAATAAAATGCCGCCACTAATATCACAAAAAATCAGTCATTTGCAACTTCCTTTTCGCTGCCTGTTTCTTCGGCGACCACCTTCTTTGGCCGGCCCCTTTTGGGTTGCTGGCCGTCGTCCTCACCGAAGAGCCCCTGGAGCTCCATCAGGTTCTTCACCCGGTAGCTTGATCCGGTCAGTTTCACGATGACCGCATGGTGCACGATCCGGTCGATGATAGCCGAGGCGATGACCCTGTCCCCGAACAGTGCGCCCCAGTCCTCGAAGTTACGGTTGGTGGTGATGACCACCGATCCGGTTTCGTAACGCCTGCGGATGATTTCAAAGAAGTCTTCCATGCTGTTCTGCGGCATTTTCTTGAACCCCAGCTCGTCCAGTATGAGCAGGTCCGGCTTCAGATAGCGCTGCATGGTGGCCTGGTAGGAGCCATCGGCCCGTGAGGCATACAGCCTGTCAACCATTTCGTTGGTGTGCACGAAGAGCACCTTTTTGCCCCGTTTCACCGCTTCCAGCCCTATGGCATGTGCCAGGTGTGTTTTGCCCACGCCGGGCTTGCCCATGAATACCGCGTTGTGCCGCTGTTCGATGAACCGGCATGAGGCCAGCTCGTAGACCTGCCTTTTATCGAGCTGGGGCTGGTAGGTGAAGTCGTAGGTGTCGAGCACTTTCTGGGTGTCGAGGCGCGAGTCCCTGAGCCTTGAACGGTAGCCGTTCGCCTGCCGGCTTGCCGATTCGTCTTCCACAAGGAGTTCCAGGAACTCCAGGTAGGTGGTCTGGTTGGCCAGCGCATGCCTGTTGCGCATTTCCAGCCCCTCTGCCATGGCAGGCATTTTCAGGGCGCGTAACTGTGATTTGAGTGTTTCCATTTTATCTGTCAGTGATTGTTAATGTTTTCCGTTCATCCCTGGGTGATCCTGTCGTACATGCCCAGCTCATGGCCGTACTCCTGGGAGTAGTCCGGCCGGGGCAGGGTGTCTTCCCGCTGGCGGTACAGGCCGCCCTCGCAGATCCTTTTCACCTGCTGGTAGCCGACGGCCCCGTAATGCAGGGCGCGCCGGCATGAGGCGTCGATGGCCTCATCGCTGAACCGCTTGCGCAGGCTGAGTATCCCCCGCGTCATGGGGGTCCAATGCGTGGGCACCTGCTCCAGAAGCGCCGCGAACATCCGTACCGCATGGGGACCTATGGCGGCCATGCGGCGCTGGTATTCCTCCCGGAAGACCATCCGCTTGCCCTCCGGCCGGTGGTCCTGCATCGATACATACACCCCGATCTCATGGGAGATGCTGTGCGTGGCGATCTGGGCGCGCTCATGGTAGACACGCAGCAGCGTCCCGTTACTTTCCAGCCTTACCTGCAGCCCGGCGTAGCGCGCCGGCACCGAATAATAGTTGTGCCGGTAGGTGACGTGGGCCATCCTGGTGACCCGCCGCCCGGTGACCTCGCTAATCTGGTAGCGGTGGGACGGCAGTGCCCCCAGCGCCTCCCGCTCCACCGAGTGGAAAACCGACGCCGGAACCCGCCGCGTGGTGCCGTGGACACGTTTGTTGCAGATCTCTTCATTCCAGACCCGCAGGGCACATACCAGTTCCTCGTAGCCCTTCCCTTCGAAGCCCTTCAGGAAGTTGTTCTTCACGTATTTGATGGCCGACTCGACCTTGCCCTTGTCCTGCGGGCGTTCCGGACGGCAGGCGATGCCCGCACAGCCGTAATAGGCCAGGAAAGACGAGTACTGTTCCTGAAGAAGCGGCTCGTAAAGGTCCGGCGTGGTCACTCCTGATTTCAGGTTGTCAAGCTTGACTGTCCTGGGAACGCCCCCGAAATACTCAAAAGCCTTGATATGGCAGTCCAGGAACTCGGTGACCCGCTGGGTGGTCACCACGCGGTAATACG
>NZ_JAENGN010000028.1:0-22403 GCF_016533505.1 Parapedobacter sp. ISTM3
CTTTAAAGCCTATGGTTTTTAAAAAAGTAGTTGGTTTATTTATGGTGGCAGTGATGATGGCCAGCACAACGCTCTCCATTGCAAAAGTGATGTGGAAGAAAAGTGTGCAAAATGGCAGCCAAAACCAGGAGTGGATTTTTGATGGAAATGACCCACTTGATCCCGCTCACTATCAGCAAAATGACACCGGTGAGTCTCTGGAGGACATGTGCGAGGGTGGCGCAACGCTTTGCGGCGTGATCGCACCTGAAGGAAGCGAGGGGCCGGATTTATCAGATCCTGGATTGCAAAATAGAATCCAGAATCCGGGTAATTACAGCGATGTATTTTTCCAACCCTAATGGCCGGTTATGACAATATGGTCGCCCAAAGCGGGCGACCTATTGTTTTACCTTGGGTTTTGGGCCATGCCCGTGATTTGCACGACTTCAAACGGAATCAGCCAAGTGTATCTCGCATCGTTCGGTTCCAGTATGTATTCCTCGCCGTTTATCCGGCGGATCAGACGTTCTTCATGTCGCCCTTCTTTATTCAGCCGCCTTAAATCCATCCATCGGATACCACCGCGAAAAGCAAGTTCTTTTCTTCTTTCGATGAGTATCCTGTCAAGGGCATCATGTCCTTCTGCAAAGGAGAGCTCATGAAAAGCGTCGGTGCTGATCCGGTTGCGGAGCAACATGTTTAAATCCCGTACACCTTCATCGATTCTTCCCATCCTGACCAGGCATTCTGCACGGGTCAGCAATATTTCATCTGTAGCTATCCCGGCGAACGAGGGGCCACTTACCGAGCCTGAATAGTCTCCGTAAAACCCAGTGACGCCCGCATTGTTGGTGTGGTAAAACAATTGCTTCCTTAAATCTGCTTCGTCATACAAGCTGTACAGGTTTGAATCTACCCGCGCGGTGCTGTTAAACAGCGGTATCGAAAAAAACCGTGCATGGTAGATCACTTCAGCGTTTAGTGGCTCGAAAGGGTTGCTTTTGGTACTGTCCAGCTGGTTGTAATCCAGAAGCGCATTATGGATGGCGAGACACGAATCCGCATATAAGAAGGCGGACTCATAGTCGCGCATGGCAAGATATGTACGGCTTAATGCTGCGTAAGCGGCTGCTTTGCCGGGTCTGGTTTTGTACGCTGATGCATCAGGCAATAATTGCACGGCTGCATTCAGGTCGCTGATAATCTGCCTATAGGTTTCCGTAACCGTAGACCTGTAGGAAACGTCATTGATATCCGGTGTCAACCGCAAAGGGATGCCCAATGGCGTATTTTGATCATCGGCACCGAAAGGAGGAGAGAAGAGCTGCGCGAGCTGGCAAAACATCCATCCACGCAGAAAATACGCTTCTCCCTTAATCCGGTCTATATCGCCCGTTTTGCCGTCAATGCCGTCCATATCCCCGGCAGCCTCCAGCACCACATTGGCATCGAATATCCGTTGATAATTGAGGTACCAGTTGTTGGTTGCCGGAGGCAAATCAGCGAGCCAACTGTAGTTTGCCCGTATGGTTTCGTTCATGCCATTCCAGGCCCGGTCATCCAGATAATAATAGTCGCTGCCGATGTCGCCTGCATCGGGCAGGTTGCTGTTTCTGGTTTCATTGTCCAGAATGGCCTGCAGGTCCTGAAGGCTATTCGGTATGGCTAGTGCACGATCCGGCTTTTCATTTAAAAACTCCGTGCAGGATGCCGTCAGCAACAGGCAAGTTAAATAATTGAGACTTCTTTTCATTGAATCGAATAAATGTTTTTAGTTTTTTTACTTGGTGCGGTATGCTTAAAAATTTGATGATACGCCAAACGCTATCGTCCTTTGGGGCGCCATTGATGGGAAATCAGGGTCAAGGCCAATGTCGCTGGCCTTCCAGATCAAACCCAGGTTCCGCGCATATAGCGTGAACTTCAGGTTTCCGACGGGTGTACCCGGCATGTGGTAACTGAGATTAATATCCTGCAACCGGATGTGGTCACCTTTGTTTACCAGTATTTCAGAATATGCGTAGAAATTATCCCTACGCGCATCGACAGGATAACGCATGGAAGGCACTTGGGTGTAGCGTTCATCTCCCGGAGCCTTCCATCTCTTAGCAAAGTCCCCATGGCCCCACTCCGTGTTGGGCCGGAGCAATGTACTGTATTGTATGGATTCGGCTCTAAAGAAATAGCCAAGCCGGTATGTTATATTGACGGACAAGGAGAAGTTCTTGTAAGAAAAATCGTTCCTGAGCCCGCCAAATACCTCCGGTATCGCGCTGCCGTGAAAAACAAGATCTTCTAAGCCTTCAGGCTGTGTAAGCCTCAAATAATCCGTCGACGGCTGGCCATCCAGATAGCCCCGAGGGTCACCGTTAGCCGGGTCCAATCCAGCCCACCGGTAGCTGAATACACTGTTAACCGGATAACCCACCGCGGGGACAATGGTATTGTCCGATGCCAGGTAGGAAGCGATGCTATAGCCGTCATACAGGTATTCAGAGACTGTGTTTGTGTTGTAGGAAATAAAAGCATTTGTGTTCCAACTGAGTTTTCCGACCGTATTTTGCGTAGCGATGCTGATGTCCATTCCATGGGTCAACAGTGAAGCACTGTTGGTACTTGACGTCATGAAACCCGTCGTCAGGTCCGCGTTTACCGCGCCGATCAGGTCCTCAGATTTTTTCCGGTAATACTCAAGGTTTGTTGTTATGCGGTTGTTTCTGCTGGCTATTTCAGCTCTCACATTCAATTGGCTCACATTTTCCCACCGTAGCAGCGGGTTCGGCGGGTTTTGGATTGTCCCATAGGACAGCCTTGCCAGTTGGCTGAGGCTATTACTGTAAATCATGGTCGTCACAGCAGGGATACTGTTATTCACATTGCCGCTATACCCGTAGGTAATGCCCAGAGACAGTCTGGAAAGCATCGGGCTTTTGAAAAAAGGTTCTTTATCGATCCGCCATTTTGCTCCAAGGGACCAGAGCGGCTTCCATTTGTTATTGGTCTCCACGCCGAATAGGTTCGAGGCATCCCTGCGGGCGCTGCCGGATACGATATATTTGTCGTTATAGGCGTAGGCTGCATTGGCGTACAGCGAGACAAACCGGATATCCCTGCCCGAGAAGGCATCCATGTTCGGTATCAACGCATTGGAGGCAAGGCCGTCATAGACAGGATACCTATTGATATAATCAACGGCCTGAGCCGTCATCAGGTCGCTGTCATATCCGTATTGGCGGCCGGTAGCGCCCCTGATCATGGTACTTCTGATTTCTCCACCCACAAGCCCGTTGAGCTTGTGCGGCCCCCACCAGTCAATGTTTGCATTGAATTGGGTCCGCAACGACTGTGCAGAAAGATTGGACATGGAATGGTCAAGCACAGCCCCAAACGGCACGGCATATTCGATATTGTCGCCGTCAAGCTGTGTGAACCTGTTTATTAGGTTGCGGGTGAAGTAGCCTTCCTCGCTTCGTATATGCTGCTGGTTTGTTGTCTGATATTCGTACATATACTTCACTTCGGCGTTGACTGATCTGGCTAAGCGTAGATTTGCACCCAGATTAAACAGCAGATCACGCATGCCCGTGGTATTGTCGGCAAGACGAACTTCTTCCAACGGGCGGTAATACCAGTCGAGCAGCCTCCCACCGCCAGCCGTATCCACGTAACCCTTCCTATAGTCCTGCTCAATGATGGCAGGCAGGCCGTTTTCATCTACCAGGCGGGCATAGGGGTAGATACCTCTGTTTGCCCCCAGGCGGATTTCTCCGGAATTGTTGTCTGCCGATGAATTAATGGTGTAGGCCAATCCGGCTTGCAGCTCAATGCGATCTGTGGGCTTTATGCCAAGCTGCGATCGCAGATTGATCCGGTCGAAGCTGTTTCTGCGCAGGTTTTCCAGGTTTTTGTCGAATCCGGCCGAAATGAGGTAGTTTGCTTTGCCGGCACCGCCCTTTAGGCTAAGTGCGTACTGTTGGTTTATCGCATTTCGATAGAGATAGTTGGAATAATCCCTTCTAATATCGTTTGCCCGCAGTGCATCAATCGCTGTGCGCGCTTGCTGCGCAGACCATTCGCCACTTCTTTCCTTTTCAAGGATCTCGACCACCGGTGTGATGACCGGCCAAGTACGGCTATTGCCAAGGTTGGCGTCAAATGCCCCCTGTTCAAAAAGAAAAGACTCCATATCGATAAACTCAGCCGGGCTCATCTGGGGCCTGTAAAACAGATCGGGCTTTTCCCTGAGTGTCACATTGGCGTTTAACGACACGGTCATCGGCGTGTTATATCCGCCTTTTTTCGTCGTAATGACCACTACGCCGTTCCCCGCGCGTGCGCCCCAGATTGAAGTTGCAGCGGCATCTTTAAGGAACGTGATGTTTTCGACATCATTGGGATTGATGTTGTCGATGTTTCCTTCATATGGGAAATTATCCAAGACAATCAGTGGAGCGGATACATCGCGCGATGCGGTAAGCGTGCTGATGCCCCTTATGTTGAACCATTGGCTTTGGTCGCCCTGCCGGTGGTTGAACAGTACGCCGGGTACGAGACCATTTAGGCGGCTGATGACATCCGTGCCAATCTGACGATTCAGCAACTTATTGTCCACAGATTCAAAGGAGCCCGTTGCACGCTCCTTGGGAAGGATTTGATATCCCGTATATACATTGACTTCCTGCAGTTCATTGGCAAGCGGGGTCAATTGTACCACATGGTATTGTTCGTATGGGAAATGAAGGGTTTTATCTACCGTGATGTACCCGAGGTGGCTGACCGTCAGCAACAGGCTATCGGCGGCTGGCGCATTAAATTTGAAAAGACCGTCTTTGTCGGTATAGGCGACTATTGTTCTATCGTGTCTTATGATCGCATTTTCCAAAGGGGTTCCATTGTTGTCTGAAACTTTTCCCTGTATCGGATGTTGGGCAAAGCTTATCGTTGCGTGTATGCATAGCAAGATGCCAAGCAATAGGTTGGTGTTCATGAAATGATGAGTTTAGCGGACGTATCCAAGAGGCGTTAGTTTAAGTTCTTCCGTTGGGATCGAGGTTGATGGGTAAGCAAGGACAAACATGTCAATGTTTCGGTATTCTTCTTCCAGTATCAACCCCTGGGCCAGCAATGTGCGCTTTAGGGCATCAAGATCCGTTAAATCGTCGGGGAGATCAAGGTTGATTCTGCCGGTGTATTGGACCTCGTTGATGACCGGAGGCAACATGCAGAAATAGCCCGAGGCGGGGCTTCTACCGTTTAAAATCGCTATCAAGCCCGAGACCGTGCCATTGCGCATGTAATTAATGGCCCCGTTTTCGGATTTTCCGATGTGCCGGCGGTTTGCTGCGTTTTTGCTGTAGCTGTATTGATTGATTACCAGCATTGACTTGGTACTGTCGTTGGACCGAAAGGGTGCACGATTCCACGGTGCTTCAGACAAAATGAGGCATTTCATCCGTCGTTTTTCAATGCCGCTTTTCAGGCCAAAATGAAAATCCAGGTCCAAGCGCATTTTCTCTCGCATTTCCGCTTCGCTTACCGTTATCGGGAATATGGATTCATAGTTGTAGGTGTTTGTGTTTCTCCATTCCAAGCTGTTCAGCGTGCTTGCGCCGTCTGGGGTGGTGTGGGCGAGAAAATTGCCCGGTGTGTCCACAGCCAATATCCGCCTGTTGGGGGTGAACACCAGCGTAGCATGCGTTGTGTATAGCAATGTGGCAGCGTATAGTTGAAGTATGGGCTGCCCCGTGGTATAATATCGTTTTGTACCCTTGAGCGTATCCGACGCTAAATCGCCCGCCGAAACAAAGCCATCGGTAGGCCCCGTTATCGCTGTGTAGTATAGCTTTCCGTGCGTGATGACATCATCATAAGCATGCTTTAATAAAGCCTTTTTGAGGTGAAGCTCTCTTTTCAGCGGAATGTACGGCTGCGCACCCGTGATAAGGTTGGCGATGGTCTCTGCTTTCAGGTAGAGCGGGGATGTGATAGCGTGTACCATGCCCTTTCCGTCTATCACGACAGTATGTGGAATGGTTTTTCTCGGAAAGTACGTGTTTAAAGTAGCTTCAATGATAGTCTTGAAGGATTCCCCTATTTTTTTCTGCATCGGTGACTTCGTATAGAAGCTATTGACATCCACCGCGCGCTGGTAGGTAACCGGCATGACTACCAGATCCTCGTGGTATTGATCTGCTAACTTGTGGAGATCGGGAAATGAGGCTATGCAGGCCGTGCACCAAGTAGCCCAAAAGTCAAGAATGATGGTTTTCCCACGGTAATCACCAAGTTTGCTGGTTTGCACGCTATTATTTGCCGCTGACCAAATCGGTAGGGGCATATCCCACAATTCTTCGGGTATGGCATCGCCTATTTGCAGCGGTGTGATGCTGTCTGCTGCGATTATTTGGCGGCTATGAGGATAGGCTTGTAAGGAAATACTTATGCTTACCGCCAGCAGGAGCAGTGCCAGTACCCCATTTGCGCGGCCCCGCCCGGGGTGGGCGAGGGCCTGCGCATGGGTCTGCACACATAGTAAAGTCTTCTGGCCGTGGCCTTGTGGATTAGACGAAGAAAGTGCGCCATTTGTTACAGCGTTTTCCTGTTGCACGGCAAGGCCCGCTTTGGCACGGCTTATTGCCCGCCGAATGGCTATGTGGAATGGCCTTTGGCCGAATTGTATTTGTATCTTGGAAAGGGCAAAGCACTTCCCATAGCGTAAAATTCGCTTCATTTGTTCATTGGTTATTAGTGTTTTATGAATTTTTTGTTTAAAAAACCGACCGCTGGGCCAATGAAAAATTCAGCGAAAATTTGGAGGTAAAGAAGTAAGACACTACCTTTAGGGTGAACAAAACCAATAAGCAGACATCTACTCCGTGACCTAGACAAACAAAACGCGGTTTTCTTGGCTTGGGGTCGGTGTCACCGGGAAGTGGCCATTGGCATTTTTGATGCCTTCGGCAACGAAGGCTTTTCGCCCTTGTTGTTTACACGCCCAGCGTTTATTGGCTCCAGCCCTATTCGGGTGGGCAGATAAGGTTTTTTGAGAAGAGTTTGCGGGATGCTATGCGCCCCCGTGAGGTAAGGCAAATTCGGTTGGGTTCTGCAACGAGGTTGCGAGAGTGGTTAGTTTTTAGGGTTAGTTGTCTCGTTTTCATGATCGATGATTTATGAAAACGATGTCTACGGGTGTCCACGCTGAAAACCAGCAGGAACGGCCTTGCTCCTTCTAATTCGGAGGAAATCCGCCAGGAAACCTCTCAACAAAATCTGTTGGCCCTTAGAAGTACAAACGCAAATGCCGCCCTTACTGGTGTATATGCAAAGATATAACTTCCAGTAATAGATGGGCGACCTTACGGTACTCTCTCGGGCAAATTTGGCGGATTTTTCCGAAAAGAGAGACATCGTCTATAGTTGCGGATTTTTCCACAACTTGATTGTCGCTGCTTTTAATAAGTCAAATGTAGGAATTTAATCTGGGATTTGGAAATATTTTAACCAAAACTCGTATAAAAGTTTATTTATGGATACAGCTTTAGGGAAATATTTAGAAAAATTAAAATCGAATAAATCAAAAGTCTCACGTATAACTGGAATTTCAACAGATCGAATTAATGCGCTATGTCATGAGGAAACGGCCATTTTATATGCGGATGAACTTTATCCTATTGTTTACGTTTCAAATCATGAGGCCGGCCTCGATGAAGAAAGTTTTAATGAATCCATCGATGAAATATTTCCCGATCGTGAACCAATAAATCTTTTGGAAAACCTAAAAGAAGCATCTCCTGCAGGTAAGCTTTTTGGAACGTATACTCAACCGAGAAAGGGAGTTGAAACAAAACTGGGCATGGCCAATGGAAAGATTTCAAAGTATCTAAGCGATAAAGAAAAAAGGGCGACGGCAGAAGAAGTGATTCGTTTTTCGGACGGGATGAAAATGAATCTATTAGACGTATTCAAAGAATATTACGGAGAAATTTCATTGGCGAGTGAAAGAGACGAAATATAATTTTTTCTTCGCACATCATTGTCAAGCAATTAAATGCAAATATAATATATGGTTTCTTTAATTCAAAATTTTAAAACGAAGAAACTTAAATTTTGATGGAGCATAGGATAGACAAATACATCTTGGAAAGGCTGGAAGAACTTAACTGGTTCGATAAAACCTTGGTAGATAAGTCAGAGATTTCAAAAGGTCAGATTAGCAAACTGAAAAAAGGTCTGGTCGAGCGGCTTACGGCAGAAACTTTTTACAAAATTTACACTGCATTTGGAGATCTTTGTTCCAAGGCTTCTAAAATTGTTTACCCTACACTTGACTTTAAGATAAACAAATATGTCGCTCCCGAGCGGAGTGACTTTGGTCAATTCATGCTGCAGTTTGAAGAAAGCAAAAATTCTCCAGAGGAGGTTGCGACTAAAACAGGAATCGACGATGAAAGAATAAAGGAAATATATTTCCGCAGGGGAGCACTCGAAGCGTACGAACTATTACTTATTGAAAAGGCGGTAGGGAAAAATCCGGGGGAGTTATTTGAGGCGTTCTTTGGGCAAAAGAAGTAAGAATATAACAGAGATTTACTAACTGATTATAAACTAACGGGGTGTCACAGATTGTGATACTTATTTAAGATCACAATTTGTGACCTCCAATAAAAAAAAGCCTATGGCTAAGACCAAACCAGAAAACAATAAGATAACAATAGCGGATGAGGTGGTGATGAACCAAATCTATTACATCAGGGGACAAAAAGTGATGTTGGATAGAGATCTAGCCTCGCTATATGGGGTCGAAACAAGGGTGCTGAAGCAAGCGGTAAGACGGAATATTGATAGGTTCCCTGAGGATTTTATGTTTGAAGTGTCCGAGGACGAACTCAATTTGATGGTATCACAATTTGTGATACCAGATAAGAAAGTATTTGGAGGAGCCAAACCTTTTGCATTTACCGAGCAGGGCGTGGCAATGTTGTCGAGCGTTCTTAACAGCAAGCAGGCAATATATATCAACATACAGATCATGCGTGTCTTCACCCGTATCCGTCAAATGCTTGCTGATAATACGGAGCTTCGTTTGGAGATTGCAGGGATAAAAAGCGCAGTTGAGAAAATCAGCAAGAAGCAGGATGGACAGGACAAGAATATAGAGTTGATATTTGAATATATTGACAGATTGCAAGAGAAAGCGGAACAGCCCATTCCGGAAAGAAGAGCGATAGGGTTTGAGATAGGGAAGAAGAAATAATTGATCTGAATTGGTAAAACTGCGACAGGCGTCGCAGATTTTTTGCAAGGGGCACTTGTAAAATACAGATTAACAGGAAATGGCAAGTAAAAATGACTAAGTATGTAAAGGTTTAAATAGGGCGGGAGCCTGATAGGTAAGATTTGGCACACGCGTGTGCCAAATTGGAATAGTCTAATATACTGTTACTTACCTGTGTTTCTGAGCAAGAACAACGGTGGGTAGTACTACATGATATGATCCCGTTGATGGTATGTAAAATCACAATTCGTGACCTTCATTTGGACAAACAATATGGATTTGAAACATTCGTCGAGAATTTAAATTTTGGACAACGAAAAGAGTTGTACTGCCTTCTACGGGATGAATTTGAGACACCTGGGTACAAGAAAGACGGGAATATGACTGTCAAAGAATGGATGACCAGAATCGATAAAGAAGAAATGCCCAAAAAGTTATACGATTTTCTTGCAAAAGATACGGAAAAACTGATTGCAGAAATAGATATCATGGAAGTAGCTAAAGCTGCCGGCAAAAAGGCAACTATTGAATTCTATGGATTACGTGGATGCTGAATACCCGAAAATGAAATACATATATATAGTAATGCTGCTGGTGGCCGTTGCCTGTAACAAAAATGAACCGGACATGGTGGAAAAGTTTGTGCAGGAGGTGAAGGCGGAACGCTTTCAGGACATGACGTTACCTGCTTTTAACGTATCCCACATCGAGACGTTAATGAATCATGCTTCGGGCGCCCAAGTGGTGTCTAACTATCCTCGGCCTATGCACTCATCCTATTATGGAGGTCCCGTTGAGGTCGGATTGGTGATGCTTTATGCCATTGAAGCCGTCAGACTGCAAGTCGACTGGCCGTCTTTAGCCGTCCGGGTGTTTGACGAGCACGACCTGAGTCGCGAGGTACCACTTGGCGAAGTGCTGCCGCATTACAACCGTTGGTGGGCTGCGAACAAAGGTAAAAACGCTGCGGAACTTAAACTGACCGACCCGCTTGAAAACAGTGGATTGACCTGGCAGATATATACGAAGCGGAATAGGATGGTGGTATTACAATTAGATGCAAAGAACGTACTATATGGCAACTATACTTAGATTGACGTAATTGAAAGCAGAAGAATCCGTACGGGTGAACTTTGATAATGTGGCATTTTACAAAGCCAAGGGTGAACACACAGAGATTACGTTCGTATCACCGAAATACCATGAGCATATGCTCACGGTAAAGGAGTCGCTGGAACAGGTGGATAGGTTGTTGGTGATATAGCAGTTGACAACTATAGTTTTAACACAAGTAGACAAAAAAACATGAAAAATACGCTAACATTACACGAGGCAATTGGAAAGGTTTTGATGATTAAAAAAGATAAGACCGCAATATACGGCGAGATAGCATGTGATATTGAAGAACAGAACCTTTATCAAAATAGGAAGGGAAGTATATCTCTTGCGAAACAAATTTATTTAGGATCATCAATTGCTTCTAGCAAATATCGGGGAACTTGGTTTGAAGTTGTTGACGACAATTCAGTCCGATTGATAAGATAAGACTCATCAGTATGGATTTGCTGGCTCTTAAAACGTATATAAACGACCATCGCCATTCTATCGCATTTATTATCGGAAACGGAATTAATCGCTTTAATAACAGTGCCGGTTTGTCGTGGGACGCATTGCTCGTTCATTTGTGGCATAGGGTTACTACAGAAACCCTACAAATTCGTCCAAACGGTATATCCGTGACGGAGTTTTATGACGTGTTAGAGCTATTAAATAATAATCAAGAGGTCGACCTTCATAAAGAAGTCGCGAATCTTCTTGGGGGTTGGACTCCTCTGATACATCACCAACATGTAGTCAATAAGATAAAGGAGTGGAACGCCCCTATCTTAACTACCAACTACGATGAAACCTTGAGAGAAACAGGTAACTTTCAACTATTTCATTTGAAGTGGACAAATGACTTTTATCCATGGAGTTCCTATCACGGCTCGTTAGCCCTTGCCAATCCACTAAGTGGATTTGGAATTTGGTATATAAATGGCCTACGCAAATATCACAGAAGTATTCGTTTAGGACTTTCCGATTACATGGGAAGTGTAGAAAGAGCTAGAAGGCTAATCCATAGTGGCGATGACCGATTGTTTAATGGGAAAGCGCAATACCATTGGAAAGGAAGGAATACATGGCTACATATTATATTCAATAAATCTTTGATAATATTTGGGCTAGGCTTGGAGGAAAATGAAACCTTTCTCAGATGGCTACTAATCGAGAGGAAAAGATACTTCAAAGAATTTCAAGATAGATCGTTCTTGGGTTGGTATATGCATGTTAACGAACGTGGGACGATATCAAGTGGAAAGCGCCTTTTTCTAGAGAGTGTTGGAATCGAAGTTATTGAAGTTGATACTGATTTAAGACTATACAGTTACTTATGGGAATAACTTGTTGTTGGAATAGTAAATTATGAGTTATGGATACACATAGAAAATTATTTAAAGATATTTTTCAATGTCATACAGAGGAAGAGATAGATATTTGCATAGGAAGTCAATTTGAGATCTTTCAACAAAAAAATTGGTTTCCTTTGGGTGGGAATGAAAATAATTATGGAGTCATTGAAAACCAACAAGCGTCACCTATTGCGGCTTTAATAGAAAAAATTACCAACTCTATTGATGCTACACTTATGCGTAAGTGTTATGAGGCTGGAATCGATCCAAAATCCGCAGATGCCCCTAAGAGCATGGACGAAGCTCGCGAACGCTTCTTCCCAGATTACAAAAATTGGGATTTGACCGGCCCTCGTAAGTTACAGGCTAAACATATCCAAATTCTTGCTGATGGCCCAAAGCTGAATTCAAGTATTACCATATACGATAATGGTGAAGGGCAACATCCGGAAGACTTAGAAAGTACATTCCTATCGTTGCTCAGAGGTAATAAAAATGAAATCCACTTCGTACAAGGAAAGTATAATATGGGTGGTAGTGGGGCTATCATATTCTGTGGCAAGAAAGGATATCAACTGATTGGGTCGAGAAAATTTGACAAGACAGGTGATTTTGGGTTTACGTTAATTAGAGAACACCCGTTAACCAAAGAAGAGGAAGGAAGAAAGAAAAATACGTGGTATGAGTATTTGAAGATTGATGGTAAGATCCCATCCTTTAAAATTGACAAGCTTGATTTGAATCTATATGATACCCTGTTTGAGACAGGTTCAATCGTCAAACTTTATTCATATACACTCCCTGAAGGTAGCCGCTCCGTAATTTCGCGTGATTTGAATCAAAGCCTTAATGAGTTTTTGTTTAATCCCGCTCTGCCGATTTTGACCGTGGATCGGAAATATCGTTACCCCAAAGACATTAACTTAGAACGTGACTTATATGGTTTGCAGCGGCGCTTAGAGCAAGATGAAAATAAATATATAGAAGACTATTTTTCAGAAACGTTTCAAGAGGATCCATTCGGCCCCTTTAAAGTGACATGCTATGTGTTTAGATCAAGAATTGATGGAAAGAACATAAAAGAGACAAAAGAAACAATCCAAAGCGAGTTCTTTAAAAATAATATGTCCGTTTTGTTTTCGCTCAATGGACAGGTACATGGCAGTTATACCTATGAGTTCATTACTCGGTCGTTGAAATTTAACTTACTCAAACACCACCTCCTCATACATGTTGATTGTACCAATATGCATTACAATTTTCGGAAAGAGTTATTTATGGCATCTCGAGATCGATTAAAAGATGGTGGTGATACGGCCCTTTTAAGAAAATTTCTCGCAAGCAAATTGGGAAGCAGCAAAGGTAGGTTAGCGGAAATAGAGAAAAAACGTAAAGACTCGATTTCTGTTGACTCAAAGGATACTACTGAAATGCTGAAGTCCTTTTCAAAAAATTTGCCGATGAATAGCGATATGATGAAATTGTTATCGCAAACGTTCAAGTTGGAGCAGCGGTGGAAAGATAAACCTGAAAAGAACGAGAATTTAGGTGGAAAAAAAGTAGTTGAAGAAAGGGAGCCATTCAAGCCAAAGCGTTTTCCTTCTTTCTTCAAAATCAAGGCTGCCAAAAAGGATGGGTTAAATATTATAAATTTGCCAAGAGGACAATATAAGTCAATCAGTTTTCAAACCGATGTGGAAAACCATTACTTCGACAGAGTGGAAGAACCGGGTGATTTGAAAATAGCGCTGGTTTCATATAACCAAAAGAACGAAAGTGATGGCGGCGACTCATCTCCAGGCATAGATAATATTGAGGAGATATTAAATATCGGCCATTCGAGCCCTCATGAGGGAACAATAAGAATTAGCCTAACAGCTAAAAACTCCGTTCATGTGGGTGATGAATTGCAGATGAAAGTAACATTGACAGGTGCCGGAGAAGATTTTGAAGAATTATTTTGGGTGAAGGTGGTTGACCCTAAAGCTCCGAAAGTTCAAGTAGAAAGGAAAGTCGATGATGAGCCCTTTGGCTTGCCTCCTTTCGTGTTGGTTTATAAGGAGAAGAAAGAGGATTATCAAACATGGGACGAGGTAGCCGAAGGGGTCGGTGTCGATATTTCCTACGAGACAGTGATGGTTCCTCAGGTGAGCGACGGCAACCTCGAATCTGTCGTCATTAATATGGACAGTAAAGTATTGAAAGATTTTAAATCACAATGCAAGAGTCAAGAACAGCTTGACGTTGCGGAACGTAAATACATTTCATCGGTGTACTTTCATACTCTATTTCTCTATACGATAACGAAGAATAGGCAGTATAGTATTAAGAGAGGAGAAAATGGAGAGGAACCTGTCGAAGTCGAATCCTACTTGCAGGACTTGTTTTCGAGCTATTATTCTGCATTTATCTTGAATTTTAGCACGAACGATTTATTGCAGGGGATTGGGGATTGAGAATTTATATTAGCAGTTTATCATAAATCATCCTGCTGCTCTACAAAGCCATTGATTACAACGTCGTCAATTTCCGTTAAATCTTTTAACTTTAGGAAATTAATAATAGAGGACATATGTTTATTGATTTCACGGGGAGTAAGATTTCCTAAAGGTAAAATGCTTAAAAGCTTCTTTAGATTTTGCTCACTGATTGGTTGTGGGTTTTGTTTATCGATTCTAACTTCATTCAATAAATCATCAGCATATTGAAAGGCATCGTTGTAGTTAAAATCTTTATATCTAATTTTTCTTGTGATGCGAGACCAAAGTGCTGTACCCAAAATTAGCTCTATCGTAGATTCTTCCCCTTCCGCCAATGTAAAGTTTAAAAAAATTAAAAGATTATCGGATACGTTGTCGTATAAATCCCTAAGAAATTGCGAAAAGGCTTTATAGTGTTTCGTAGGGTAGTAGATAATGTCTTCCATTTCGTCAAACCAAATGACCAATCTGCCTTTTTGTCGTCCTTGGCTTATCGCAAAACAAGACAGAAGCCCAGTAAGGAATTTTATTAAATCACTATCTGTTTTAATGGGTTTGGCTAGTCCCAAAGATCTCATCTCCGACGCTGTTAATGTCCCTGTATACAAAAAACGATTCATTAGGCCTTGGATATCTTCATCATCAGAACCTATTGTTATAATAGCCTTTGCGTACTCAACACCTGCTTTAGAGGACAAATACCGTAACAGATTTTGTTCAGTAAAATTTTTCTTTAACGATTTAACTCTTTCTGCAATAGCCTCGAATGTTAATTCATCGATGATAGCATTAAATATTTCTCGAGCTAATTTACTGCCGTCTTTAGGCGATCGTAAATACACTTGTGTAATATTATTTTTCTTATTGCTGTATTTGTCCAAAAAATAATAAGCACTAAAGGTTTTGCCTCCACCATAAGGGCCCCAGTTTAAAATAAGCTGTTTTGTGTTGGAACTCAAACACGACTCATAACAATCTTGAATTTTCTCCTTAACAGATGTCATCCCAGCCCAAAAATAGCCGTGCCTATCTCTCGAAGGAGTAGTGTCGCTAAAGGGATTACGTTTAAGATTGATATCTCTTAATGATTTCATAGAATACCTTTAATTGTATAAACGGCCTATTTTTTCTAATTTGTCGTTGATTTCCTTCAATTGTTTCTGCAAAGCTACGGTCATTTCTTCGCTGCTCCCCTCCTCAATCTTGGTAATCGCATTCAAATCTCTTACCAATTCGATAGCAATATCCTTCGAAGGAATTACTTTCATGGCGTACAAATATAGTATTACATCATACGAAGACCAATGTTGTAATCCAGGAAATGCTGAAAACCACTGACCAATAGTACCGTTCATTGCTTTCTTGTCATCAGTTATAAAGACAATTGCTCCCTTTTTGATGTGGTGCAACAAATCTAAAGACACAATAAAATTGTCGACTTCACCTCGGTTCCCTCTTCTCTTCCTTGAAGCTAACGTCTTCCCTAAAATTCTCCGTTGATATTCTGAAACATTCCATTTACGAGGGCGTACCCTCAGTTTAGGATCTTGTATAAATTTAGGCAATCCTTTATCAACGTGATCTAATATTTCTTTATGAACTTCGTGGCTATAATTTAGATTCGTTATTTCAATTAAATGCTTTAAAAGGTTTTTCTGCTGAAATTCCGCATTGCTAAGATAAATACAGCTACAAGTATCAATTATACAATTAAGTCTCATTTCGCTTATAACAAAACCGAAGAAATATAACTTTCATTTATCCTAGCGCCTTTTTTTAGGAAAAGCTTACGGTTGTCTAATTTTATTCCCTGACTAAAGGCAAATATAAGCTCTCCGAAACCCACAATTTTGTTAGCTTTGGTCAAAGCTTGTATACAAATAAATAAAAAACTCTCGAATGCAGGCAACCGAAATGTATTACTGCTTTTTATAGTTGTGAAAGATAACTTAATGGCGTCAATGATAACTTCATCCTCATTAATATTGTTGATTGCAAAGGCGTTACTGTTAAATGCCGAACCAAAAACAGCAAAGAAATTATCTTCAAGCCACTGCCTTGAAACATCTCTCAAATTATTATCAAATTCAGGCAATTGATTAAATAGGTAAGAACCTAAAGAATTACGAGTATATATTGTTGATGCACCATCTTTTCTAATATTTAATAGTCCTAACGACTTTAGCCATTCACACCGTGGTGCTACCATATGCTCTGCATATTTAATTGGGTTTTTCCAGATCATACTAACTTTCAGAAGCTTGGCAGCTATGTTAAATCTTGCACTACCCGTTGAGAAATACCTTTTTTTTTCTAATCTGTCGTTTAGGGCCTGACTAAACTCTTTCTGAAAATCCTTTTGGTTTAATTGATTCCTGTCCTCCAATAGTGTTAAAATTAGTATTAAAGCATCGGCATCAATGTTAAGTAATTGAAATGTGTAGAAAAGCTTTTCAGCCATATTTAGTTCCAAATCGTCGTCGTAAAAGTATGCTAAAACACCTCCAATTCGAGTAGACGAATAAACATTGTTAAATCTCGAGACTAAGCCAAGTGAATCACACAAGTTTAGGTAATGACCAATTGCTGTTGTGGGTCGCCCACCATTGGTTATTTTTCCTCTATTTGAGAAGTATTCTTTATTAATTCGTTCCTTTTCAGCACTCCAATTAACAAGCTTATTAATTAATATATTTTTAGGAATCTGGCTATCTTTCAATTCTTTGACAATTTTCGAACATATTCCCAACTGCCGATTGGTAGTATGAGAGTTGTCAATAAACCTTAAGCCATCGATTTGGAATGTACCGTTTAATGAGGCCATTTATACAAAACAAGCTATGCAACCTTCACTTTCTTCGAAAAGTGTGTCCCGAAGAAATTTTGAATTAATTTTTTCATTTTTCTTCTGCCTCTCTTTGCGCTTTAAATATTCCCGCTTAATCTCAGCTACGCGTTCCGGCTTAGCTAAGTCCGTCAACTTTTCGTCCATCCAAGTACAACCTTCTTGTTCATAAGCTACCGCTTTTGCAAAACGATCCGGATGCTGTTCTAACAACCAGACCCACTCTATTTTTTGTTGAAAGAAGCAAAAATAACAACCAGAACGGCTTCGAGAATATGTACTCCTAATGCCATCTATCTCAAATGGTATAGGTTCATAGTATGCTGGAACGCCAACACCACTCTCACGTAATATCCGGAAAATATCATCCTTAACCAATATGTCTGTATTGCTAATCAAGGGAAAGTCCGATTCCTGCGATAAAGGACGCTCTGTCAATTGAAGAAAACGGTGAACTACATGATTAAATAATACTGTGTCGATATCCAAAAGCAATTTGGCCTTATCCTCAATGGAAAAGAAATCATTTGTCTTCTTATCAAGGATCTCCAAAATTCTTGAAATATTTTGATTTGTTGAATATTCTGTATAGTACTCTTTAACAAGCGCCTTATTGACCTCAGCAAAAACAGTTCTTATAACATCCTTGCTCCAGATATTTTGCCGGAAGGGAAATATCGATTGGATGTTATCTTTTTTTGAAATATAGCCCTCACGATCCTCGTCTCCACGGATACCGACATAAGAAACAACTAAGTCATCACCGACAAAAGCTTCGAAAGGTTCTAATTTGAGCGTTCGCGTACACCACCTCTCATCAGATCGTGGAAGATATCGACCAAAAATCTCGAAATAATGATCAAAAGGATCTTGGTGGCTTTTGTTAGCAGCCTCCAACCGAATAATTTCCTTGCCTAAATAGATTTCTAAATTGTCAATGAGCTGATAAGTTTCATCCAACTCTTTTCCAGTATCAGTAGTGTAGTACTCAATATCCAAACGTGGATAGTTATCCTTCATATAAATGGCTAACGCGGCACTATCTTTACCTCCAGATATTCCCAATACATGCCTTACCTTTTTATTCATCTTGGTTGAGTTGAGTTTTTAACAGCTTTGCTAATATAAGGATATTTAATTTTTTATCCGTCGTCAACAGGTTTTTTAGTTGTTGTTCTGATGCTTCAACTTGGGGTAATAATGTTAATGGGATTTCAATAATTTGTGATATGTGTTCTTTATCAATACCCGTTAATTCTAAACGGAATGCATCTTGAAGATTTTGATCCTTTTTAGCCTGCTCAATTTCTGCAAAATTACTTAACTCTCGATACCATTGACTGAAACGGGAGTATAAGACATCTTCTTCATGGTCAGTGATTTTTTCAAAAGGCTTTCCTAAGACAGCCTGCGCAACAGATTTTAGCCATGCATCTTTATCGTCCAACAGAGAATTTATTCGTAGCAAGAAGGTTTTTAGGTATGATGGCAATAAATAGCTGTTTATAGATTTAAATTTATTTTGGAGATAATTGCGCCATTTGAGAAAATCGGAAGAATCGATGCCTATTATGTGATCTACTACATATTTTTCGTAGCGTTTTAATAGCGCGGTGTAAGATGTCTGTATCTCTTTAATGGCAAATCGTAATCGTTCAAAATAGGCTGCTATTTTTTCTCCGTCGTTCGTTAGTTCACTAATTGTATAACCTAAGGCGAGAGGAAATTCTTCAAAAAATGCTTTTTCTGGATCAGTAGCGTTGAAGATCACTTCACGCAGGTGTTGCGCCTCTTTTGTTATTTTTTTAGTACGTTTTGCGAATTCGGGTAAATCTCTATAAAAAGAGAGGAATGGGATTATTGTATCAACAAAACTTTTATTAGTGATAGTGTTTACATCGGTTTTATTCGCTAACTGTCGATATTGATTGAAAACTGACAAACGCCACCCATCCAAGTCGAATGCTTTTACAGAATAATTCTCTGTTCGTTTAACCACTAAATCTAAGGTGTCCGGACTAAGTTCCGGTACGTATTTTTCATCTTCGTAATAAAGAGCAAACGAATCCCTTTTTGTTAGCAATAATATTGGAAGCAAAAAATCTACAAGGCCCTTTTTGATTTTAAAAGGTTTTGAAAGCAATTTATTTACGAAATCCGATAACGGCCGTTTCACGGATTTTGCGGAATCTAAAAAAAGCAGAAATTCTGTCCATAGCGGTAGGAACGACTTGTCTTCAGGAGGCATTAATTCCCATTTCTCCTCATATTTTCTATGAAACCCCTTGTCTTTTAATAATGACATGTAGATCATCTTGTCGGGAGGGAACAAACGAGTCGGATAGCCAATATCTTCAGCATCTTTATGGTCAATGAGGTTCCTAATTAAATTCTTTCGTGCAGTGGTGATAGCGGCCGACAGTTTGGTCTTGTTGATCATCTCATTAAGATAGCGCGGAGTGCTTGGGTAGGCGTCTTCCGCTATCGTACTTAAAAAATTGTTGAGTGTACGTCGGTTATGGATTTCATCAACTACCCTGCCCTTAAAAACGAAGGTGACGTCTTCTCTGCTCGCAGTATTAAATTTATCCAACACGAAGTATCGAAGTAGATTTTGATGGTGAGCGATGATGTTGTCAAACTCTCGCTTGGCTACGATATCTTGTGTGTGTTCGAGTTTTGCTCGTTTAGCCTTTTCCACACTATGTACTTGATTTCGAATATGCTGAATCTGCTTAAAGTAGACGTAGAGAATCGGAGACGCTACTTTACGCGAAAAGTCGATAAGGTCTTTTTCAGTGCGCTTTGTAGAAAATACAAGGTTGATAAAGCCGTCGCGCTCTCCCACGGGTGTTTCTTCTATCGGTTCATCACTGAGACGTACTTCAAAAAAACGTGGCGTACCCATCTCAATTTGATAGCGCTTGGCGGGAATAACCGGGAAAGTGAAGTAACTGTTGAGATACTGGCTAATGTCTGTGACTTGCTCTACCAAACGACCGGCTTCATCAATGGCTAAATCGATATCCACATCGGTGCCCTCAAACAATACATAGCGATTACTGTAAGCGCGATAGCGAATTAGTTTGTGTGATTCGAGCTTTTTGAGCACGGCCCGAGTCGTTTCTGTCGCAATGTTTCCAGCCAGGCTCAGATACGTGGTCAAAAATTCGTGGTCAATTCGGGCGCCACTGTTCCCTAAAAGATTCAGCAGCCCAATGGTTTTGATGACAACTAAGGCGGCATTAAGGTTTGTGTCAAAGATACTTTCCGCTTTTTCGATATTGTCTCTCATCAAACGCCACGCGCGATGGTCTGGATTATGCTGCGCGGTAAGGGGACTATAATAGTGGTATATTAGATAATCATATACGTGAGGCAGGTAATAAAGCGGTGCATCGGGAGCTTGTATAAATTGATACAGGCCTTGGTAGTCTTGCGCTTCAATGAAGGAGAAGAAAGACCGCTCGTTTTGTCCATAACGCTGTAACCCAATGGTGAGCGCACTGCCTGCTAATAATTCGATAGGTGCGAGTTGTTGGGCCACTTCGGGCGTGAAATAGTCTTTCAACGGGAAGGCCTTTGCCTTTTCGATGGTTTGCAGGAGTTTTTTGAGGGTAGCGGTCTTTGCAGAATATTCAATTTCATTGAGTCGATTGGCAGCAATGAACAACAATTGCTCTGCAGGCTCATTGAATGTGATTTCCTTAAACCGGCCTTTGACCTTTGTCCATTCGTTGCGTTGTTGCTCGGATAGGCCAAAGGCATAAGCGCCAAAGTCTTGGTGAAGTGTGGTGATGAGTAAAATATTGCGTTTAGCGTCATTGGCCAGCTCGGCCAGTTGCTGTACGAAATATATTTCGTCTTGAGGGTTGTGCTTCGCGGCATATTCCAAGAACTTGCCGTATTCATCGATGCGGATGATGAGCGCAGTTTGCTTCTTTTGGAGCTTCTCTGCGTATTGTGTGATGGCTTGAATGACCTCGTCATGGTTGCATTTGAGCTCCTTGGCCAATTCGGATTTCAACGAAGTAAATTCACCGACCAAATCCAGCAGCTGGTTTTTTGGATATCCACGCAGCAAATAATCAAACCGATCAAAGAAGGTTTTGCGACCTGCGGCTGTCTCAGCTAATGCCCACAGAAATGTAGACTTGCCCGAGCCGTACGCACCGATGATGGTAAACGTGCGTGTACCGGTCGCTGCAGATTGTACGATCTGCTCAAATGCTCGCTGACCATTATAGGTAGGGATATAACGCAGGTTTTTTCCGCTGTCGCGTTTAATGTTGACCGAAGGTGAATATTCGTATGCTTGTTTAGTGATTGCCATAATAGTTTCTTAGAATATCCCATTGATTGAGGTTCGGCTGTAATTGCAGCACCGGATTGCCCGCTGTCTCAGTATATATGCCATACGCCGCTGGGATTTGCTTAAGCTGGTCTGCCAGCGCAATTTCGTTGAGTAAGAATACATTACCGAGGGAAGTACGATCGTTTGCCAAAGCAGCCAAGCTAAGGCTTTGCTGGCCGGGATATTGGTCCAATAACACATAAAGTAATGCTTCGATAGGTAGGTCTGCCTTGGGCCCCACGTTGAAGCGATACCAATCGATGAGCTTCCCCGAGTCGTCTATAGTAGAAAAATAAGCGATCAGATTGAGCTCTTGCAACACGTTGGTGTACCCTTCTTCAATGTCAAGAGGATTGGTACTCAGGTAATTATTCAGAAATACTTTAATGTCGCTTTCTAAGGTCTTATCGCTGAACTGTTCGCCGTTTTCTTCAATCTTACGTCTAAGGAAGCGCTCCAAGTGCCCTTTGGTGAAGTCTTGCCGCTCGCGACGAAATTGATTGAAAGCCAAGTGATAGATGCTTGACTTTTCTTGGTTGATAAGTTGATAATGAAGTAGCCAAAGCGTTAGCGTGTCTTCAAGGTAAGTATCTGCCCCGTTTTCGCCGAATAAAAACTCGGCGATAGGAGTGGGGTTATCATTTTCGTCTACTAAGCCGAAAGCCCTAATCCAATGCCTGATGGAGGTGACCATATTTTTACCTACGCCAAGATGCACCACGGCGGCGTCATCTCCAAAGGAATTATCCGTTTGTATATAATCAAGGCCCTTTTTTAACCAGTGCTGTTTACATGCAAAGGTTTCATGGCCGGAAAATGAGTATTTCATTTAAAAATATAATGTTTTCGCCGTGTGATGTCGGCTTTTGATTAGTAAAGTAAGGAAAGTAATACTTTACTTTTACTACATCACACCACTTACTTTTTAGTCTTTTTTATACACGGAAGCTCACCCACAGTCAATACCGAGTTTGCTATACAAACTGTCTTATATCAGGAAATGACACGAAGTCGC
>NZ_JAENGN010000029.1:0-17962 GCF_016533505.1 Parapedobacter sp. ISTM3
TACCTTCACCGTTTCGATGTCCGCTTCCGGTGTGGGTGTCAACGGCGTGGTCTCGCACTGCGGGCAGTCCGGATTGGGGTCCGGCGTCGGTGTGGTTACCGTCACCGCATTCACCAGCGTGCCGGTGAAGTCCGATGGCGTCTGTACCGTCACCGTATAGGTTACCACCGCGCCATTCGGCAATGTGGGTATCGTCTCATTCAGGTTACCGCTACCGCTGGTAGCCGGAAGGCCCACCGTACCGCTGGTCACCACCGCCGTCCAGTTTGTTATCACCGTACCGGCTGGTGCCGTATCCTCCACGTTCACAGCGGTTGCATCGCTCGGGCCGTGGTTCGTCACCGTAATCGTATAGTCCACACTCTCGCCCGGCGTGAACGTCGTCTGTCCGGCCGTGCTGGTTACCTTCACCGTCTCAATATCCGCTTGTAAGGTATATGTCAACACCACATCATCAAAAGCAACACACGTTCCATTGGTAACCGTCCAACGCAGGGTCACAGACGTATTCGGATCCAATGATATGCTAGCATTCGGATCCGTGATATCAGAAATTGCCACCGCAGGCGTACCGCTAACCACACTCCACTCACCGGTTCCAACCGTCGGTGTTGTGGCATCCAATGTAAACACACCGCTGTTATACTGCGTTTGATCAGCGCCCGCAACGGCGGTGGGCATCTCATAAATCGTTACACTGAAACTTTCTTCATCAAAGCAGCTTTCAGTAGATTCCGGTATAAATTGATAGTCAGCCGAAAAGTCGGATATTGTCCAATCTTTGATAAAATTGTCTGTGTGATAGGTTTCTACCGAAATAACGATACTAATATTGCCCGCTACCAAATCGGCGATAGGTACTACGCTGGTTAGGTCGATATCAACCGGACTTCCCACAGGAGTTTCCGTCAATTGGACGTAGTTTATTTCGGTATTGGTAGCATTATTGACAATAGATACCCGGCCTGCATACCCTCTTCCGTTATGTGGACCGTCGTTTGTAATCCTAACCTTCGGGTTAATCCGCACTGCAGAACCAAAACATGCTGGAGAGCCTGCCAATACTACGTCTCCCACAACCGTTTTATACGTCTGACTGATTGCTTGTGGATCATTGGCATCATAGTTAATCTCTGTTTGCACGCCCTCCCAAAGTCCTTGATCGTAGGTGTTTGTCAGATAATGGGGCACAAAGGAAAAAAGAGCTTCGATGTCCGCTTGACTCACTTTTGTCGTTTTTACAACCGATAGCGATCCAGCACAATTCGTTTGTCCTTCCGTCTTATCGTATATATACAGGTTCGTCGTTCCTACCGTGCTAATCGTATCACCTGGTTCTAAACGCTGGCCGCCTCCGCCAGGCGCTGTATAATAAGCTGCATTCGGAGTGAGGTTTAGGCCGGTAATCTCGGGCAGCACGAATTCCTCGCAAACTTCCTGATCTTCAACAGGATCAATTTGCGGAGATGGTTCTATCACCAGGGTAACCGGAGTGCGCGTAACACTGCTGCAACCTCCGGTGAACTGCGCTTCGGCATAATAGGTTACCGTTCCCGGTGTCGCCAGTATCGGATCAGCAACCACATTACCGCCAACTGGTGCATCGTACCAAATTACATTCGCACCGTCCGATGTGATAGCAGTCGCTCTTAACGGCTCCGTTATATCCGCTTCACATACCGACTGAGAACCACCGCTGATCGGCGCCGCTGGCACCTCATTGATCGTCACCGCAAACGACTTCTCGTCAAAGCAGTTCTGCGCTACTTCGGGTAAAAACTGATAAGCCGACTGGAAGTTCGACAACGTCCAGTTTTTAGCACCTACGTGGTAGGTCTCCACCACAATCATGATGCTGATGTTTCCGGCCAGCACGTCCGCCACCGGTACAACACCTTCCACATGGGCTTGGAACGTGGCTCCGGCAGCCGGACCTGTTGGCATTCCGCCTTGAAACAAACGGGTATTTGTCGCGGTATTGATAATCGCGACATAACCAACGCCGCCAAGGCCGTTGGCAGGGCCGTTATTCGTTACGGTCACATCGGCCGAAACAAATACATCCGTACCGAAGCAGTTATCGGTATCGGCGATGCTTACCTTGCCTATGATCGCCGGATACGTCTGGCCGTCGACTATCGGATCCGCCGCATTGTAGTCAATCACTTGCGTACCGGTGCCGCTCCAGAACGCCGGATTTATTGCCCGTGGAAACTGCATCACCGTGTTCTGGTTGGCCAGCTGATCGAAATCAGCTTTGGGATAACTCGTATTGGCTTCCACGCTTAAACTTCCGGCGCAGTTAGCAACCGCTCCGCTTTCGTCATAGACATAAAGCGTCGTTGTACCCACGGTGCTCAGCTGATCGCCCGGCAGGTATCTCGTTCCGCCGGCATTCGGTTCGGTATAATACGCCTGGTTTCCGGATAAGCCCGTTCCGGTAATTTCCGGCAGGGTAAATACTCCACAGGCGGATACGTCTTCCATATCATCCAGCACCGGAGACGCCGTAATGCTCAATGTTACCGGCGTGCGGGTCGTGCTCTCACATATCCCGTTATCCGCTGCCGCAAAATAAGTAACCGTACCGACCGCATCCAAACTGGGGTCTGTCACCACGTTACCACCCGCGGGGGCGTCATACCAAACCAATTGTGCGCCGGCCGGTGGAACGGCCGTAGCGGTCAATTTACCGGTAAGATCCGAAATACACGCCTGTTGGTTGCCGCCGCTGGTCGGCGCTGCCGGGGATTCGTTGATGGTCAGCTCGAAGCTGCGCTCGGCCGAACACACGCCCGTCGTTTCAGGCAGAAACTGATAATCAGCCTCAAAATCGGAAACCGTCCAACTCTTGGTGCTACCATGCAGCGTTTCCAGCGAAACAACAAACGAAAGCTTGCCTGCCGCTAAATCTGCCAAAGGCACCACGCCTGTTACGGTCACATTGATTGCCGGCCCAACCGGCGTGGAGCGTAGATGCGTGGTATATAGCGTTTCGTTGGTCTCATTATGCCAAATGCCCAGTTGGCCTGCATATAAGTTTCCTGCTCCCGGCCCCCTATTCACTATGGTTACTTTTGCGGTTATCTGCACTTGCGTGCCGAAACAGTCCGTAGCGCCTGTAATGTTGATGTCACCGGCAATCGTCTTATACGTTTGGCCGTTCCAGGCCGGGTCAGCCGGGTCGTAATTTATATCCGTACTGGCCGTGCCGTTCCAAAAATTCGTGTTGTCAACGTCGTAGAGGTAAGCACCGCCCATATCAGCCTGGGTAAGCTTCGTATTGTTGGATACCGATAAACTTCCAGCGCAATTAGCGCTCGGTTCCGTTGCATCGTACACATACAGTGTAGACGTACCCAGTGTACTGAAGACATCGCCCGGTAAGTACTTTGTGCCGGTACCACCCGCACCGGTATAATAAGCTTCATTCCCGGTAAGGTGCTCGCCTTGTATGACCGGCAATTCATAGGGGCCGCAATTGACGACATTGTCAATTTCAGAAAGCACGGGGGACTCCATGATGCTCAATGTCACCGGTGTCCTGGTCGAGCTTACACACGTACCATTGTCAGCCTCGGCGTAATAGGTAACCACACCAACCGTATCCAAGCTCGGATCGGTTACCGCATTTCCACCTACCGGTGCATCGTACCAGGTCAATGTTGCTCCGGTGGGGGGCGTGGCGGTAGCGGTGAGTTTATCCGCAACGTCAGCAATACAAGCCTGTTGATTCCCATCGCTGGTCGGCGCCGCAGGTACCTCATTGATAGTCAACGCAAAACTCCGCTCAGCAGCACAAGCCTGGGTACTTTCCGGCAAGAATTGGTAAGACGCGCCGAAGTTAGAAAGCAACCAATTTTTACTGGTGCCTTGGAAAGTCTCTACCGCGATCAATACCGCAATGTTGCCCGCAAGCACGTCCGCAACAGGAACAACGCCGGACACCGTGGGCGTCATGGTCGCATTGGCCGGAAAACTGGCAGTCAGGCCAATTTCGTATAAAATCTGGTTGGTCGCCTTGTTAAAAATCGCTAATCTTCCCGAATAGCCAGCGCCGCTTCCTGGCCCTTGGTTAGTAATCGTTACCTGTGCTTGAACGTTCACTTCGGTTCCAAAACAGTCGGCAGTACTGCCTACCGACATATCCCCCACAACGCCTAAATACGTTTGTGAGCCACTGCCTACCGGCGTACCCGGATTATCATACCGAATCTGTTGATCAGCCGTTCCCTGGAAGAAGGCGGGATTGACGGTTCCAGTATACTGAAAGTGCGTATTGTCGTTCCACAGGTTATTAATAACATAGCTTGTATTCGGTGCTACCGTTAAGCTGCCTTGGCAATTAGCAAGTGCCTCACTTTGATCAAAAATGTAGAGGGTAGAAGTGCCCGGCGTGCTGATCACATCACCCGGCAGGTATTTGGTCCCCCCGCCGTTCGGTGCGGTATAGTATGCTTCGTTGCCGCTTAAGTACTCACCTACGATGGCGGGAAATTCGAACGGCCCGCAAGAAACGATGTCCAGCACTTCGTCCAACATTGGTGTCGCCGTTACATGTAATGTGACCGGCGTCCGGGTACTCACACAGCTCCCGTCGTCTGCAGCCGCATAGTAAGTAACTGTTCCAACCGTGCTTAAACTCGGATCGGTTACCACGTTTCCACCGGTTGGTGCATCGTACCAAATCAGTTGCATATCTGCCGGAACGGTCGCAGATGCCGTCAGCTTCCCACCGCTTAGATCAGCCAAGCAGGCCTGTAGGTTACCGCCGCTTATCGGAGCCGGTACGTCGCATGGGTTGGTACAGAATGTAGTGGGGTCGTTTCCTTCCGGTGTATCCGGATCATCGCTAAACACCGTCACGTTTCCAGTACTTATCGTTGCCTGGTTGGTATAGCAGGTATTGTATGCAGCATTATCTGCGACTTTCACCGATACGCGGAAGGTAAGCGGCAAGCCGCCGGTCTGCGGCAGCGGATTTACCGTAATGCCGGAAATGCGCAGGGTATTTCCGGAAATGCTGACCGTGCCGCCCCCGGGCGATGCGGGGCTTACCGAAGCATCCACCCAGCTCAGGTCTGTTGATGTCAGCACGTCTTCAAACTCATACGTCATCGGTGAAACCTGGCTGTTGTAGATACTGAACTCAAATTCCACCACATCGCCCGGTTTCAATCCGCCTGCCGGCATAATGACCTTTTTATCCATCCGCGTCGGGTAGCAGGCCGTGGCATCAAACGTTGGATAAGCGGTAACGGCGCTTAGGTCGGCAAAGGCGTTGGTAATCGGATTATAACGATATAGTCTCAATGTACCGCCGACCGGATTCGCATAAAAATAAACCCGTCCTTGCACGTCGTTCCATGCGCCTCCGGCAACTGCGGCGGGAACAGTGCCCGAGGCCGGAGTCACGATGGTTTGTTCGCCAGTCGTCGGGTCGGTTTGAACGATTCCTGCCCCCAAAAGTCCATAAAGCATGCCATCGTATGGCGAAAAGGCCAGATCAGACAATATATAATTATCACTTAACTTTTTGGTGGTATACGTCATGGATATGAGGTCTACTGTCACCAGGTACCGATCGTCCGGATTGGCGGTATTGGAAACCAAACCGTAGAACATGTTATCAAGCCCAACCACGCCCGGCGCCATGCTTACGAACGTTCCGCTGCTGTTTGTCGTTGTCCACACAGGCAAGCCAGGAGCCTGTCCCGCTACTGCGGTAGGCACACCCAAACCGGTCACCTTCCCTTCGGCGTCGATCCGCACGAACTCACCGGGTTCCAGCTCCGCCGACATTCCGTTTGCCAGCCCGTAAATTAAATTGTCTTCAAAATTATAACCAATTGCGTTATAGATATCCGGTATATCGGGCGTAAGTGTAGCCCACACCTCTGTTGGGTTCTCCGGATTGACAATATATAATTGAGACGGTACCCCCGGCCCGGATGAGCTCACCAAATACGCCGACCCATTACACTCAAACGGCACCGGGCAGTTGCTGTCCAGCGTGATACCGCTTGACTGCGGTGTATTACACCCGCCGTCCATTGTGGCGCTTACCGTAAAGACGCCCAGCTGCCCGGTAGTCGGCTGATACGTAGCACCCGTTGCTCCCGGAATCAACGTACCATCCATATACCATTGGTAGCTTACCCAAGCCGGATCCGGGTCTTTTACTTCGAATACGGCATGCGGAAGACAGGGGGCCGTTGGATTTTGGAGTCCTACCACAGGTGGCGTGCCTTGCGTGGTCGTCACGAACAGTTGCACGCTTTCCTCTATTGTACAGACGGCAGTCTCTATGCTAAGGGTATAGGTACCGCTTTGCCCTGGAGAAACATCATCCAACATGAGCACCTCATCATTGGCAATCACATTGCCATCGGAGTCAGTCCACGTGTAGGACGTGATCGGCTCATTGGAGACGACATACGGCGTAAAACTAACCGATTGCCCAACGCAGACCTCCTTTTCGGCTTCCGGAAAGTTGATTACCGTGCCGCCATAGCTGGAAAAATAACCGTAACGTGCTCCGCCAACATTCGTATGGAAAACCCCCATATGAAATCTAACACCAGGGTCGCTATTCGATACGATTACAGCAGCGCCGGCACCTACTAGCTCGCTCGGCACTTCTATTCTTGAGTAATACCAGCCCGTACCGGGTATCGCCTGGAAAGCAGCAGGCGCGAGCAACGAAGTGTTGCCGTTTACGTTGAAACCTGTATTCGTAGGTGAGACTATGTTCACATAAAAACCGGTATTATTTGCCCGCACTACTTTAACGATATTTGAACCGTTGCAGCCCAGTTGAGCAGGTAACAGGCTAAAAGACACTTCGTCCGTAACCCCGGACATTTGCAAAGCCATCACGTTTTTCGAACTTTGCACATGAAAAGCTTCGGTGGCACCCGTAGCTAACGTATATGTTTCGGTCGCTGCTAAGGTTGCGACCAATGCGCCGTTAACCATAATTTCGGTGTCGTCTTCAACCGCTGTAAAGTAAACGATATCGCCTTCAGAACGATACCCTTTCACAATCAGGTATTCCGTTCCGGTATTTTTTATCGGCACAATTTGTTCACTTCCCAGATCGGCCGCTCCCGCACCATGGCGCAACAACTCTGAAAAAATAGTAATAGCAATCAGTTTGTCGGACGTCACCAAGCTACCCGATGTGGCTGGTGCCAAGCCGGGTGTTTCAGCAAAATAGGTTTGGCCTCGATGAAGGGTGATGGTAAAAGGCACACCAGCTGCACGGCCGGTTATGGCCGCTTTGGGCGTAATGGTAACGTTCGTATTGTCTTCCGTAGCTAATACCAGGAACCCTTGCCGACCATCGGGATCACGAACCGACGATGTTTGCTGCATGGGTACCAAAAATTCGGTCCCCAATGCTTCGCTCCCCTTCAACGGCAGGAGGTCCGGGCTTTGTTCGTTGGACCCGGGCTCATAATAAATAGAAATTCTGGCGTTCGTTGTGACGAATACGCCTGTCCCTGCAACACTGTTGCCCACGTTGTTGACAAGTAGCGCCACCTCCTCATCAGATAATGGGATACTCCCCGTACTGTTTGCCGCAACATTGATTATCTTCGGTGTAAATCCGGGCACTAAGGGAGCACTTAACGTTACCGTCGCAGGAGAGTCGAACGTCGAAATACGAAAGATAGACCCGGATCTATACTTGACGTCCGTCGTCGGCAGCGCTAACCAATATTCCGTATCAAAGGTAATAGTGGTTTGCGCAGCGACCTTGCCTATATTAAAAAAGAACGCAAGAAACGCCAGCAAAGCCACCAGCTTAACGCGCCCAAGGATTAAACCCAACTTACCTAATAAAAATGTTAAAGGAGTAATAATGCTGTTCATGCTTTTTTCACGGTTTGCAATAAAAAGTTACCCACTCCCTATATATATATGAGAGGAAGTGTAATGGATGTCGTGGTGATGTAGGGTCAGATGCGGGAAACCTGGTAGATGTTTTTCATAGGATTCTTTATTTAGTACCTGCCAATTGATAGATGCCTTATTCAGCAATCAAAAATATCCCCAATTAACCATCGACGTCAATCGTTTGTTTTCGACATGGCTACAGTAGTTTTTCGAATGAGGTATAGTAATTTTTCTATATTTAAACCTTTGTGATCTTTTCTCCCCAACTGCGCGTAATTTTTTTTTACCTTCGTCGTTCGTCAAACGATACCATCTATCTCAACACACCAATGGGGTTCACCAAACTTCGGTCACGGCTTATATGCTGTATCTTTTCGTTCCTGCCGCTACTCATCCAAGCCGATGAAACAGACTACCTGACTTTCCACTATACCGATGCGCACGGGTTGCCGCAAAATAGCATTAAAGGCATCGCGCCCGACAACCTCGGATTCGTTTGGTTGATTACCGAACGGGGCGTGGTACGGTTCGATGGGCATAAACGGTTCAAACTGCCCGACAGCTTGTCTGCCAGGCTGGAGAGCGAGCGGATGACGAGCCTGCATGCCGACTCCGTGCCGGGCGCACTGTGGGCGCATACCGCCAGCAGCCAATGGGTTTATCTTTATGACGGCACGGCCCGCATCGTCAGCCGAACAGCGCCGCCTTTGCACGATCGCATATCATGGGAACGACCCGTGAACGACTTCAGCACTGGGCTCCCCAACCGCTACCCCAATCCGAAGATCGAAAACCTGCGCATGGGCGATATCCGCGGGGCACATCATGTGATTAAACAAGATTCGATCGCCTGGTACCCCAGTGGTGCCGCGGCGCCAACTGTCTGCATCCCGAATCCGGGGGAATCGTTCTGGCAGTTCGTCAGCCTTGCCGATGGCTTATATTACATCAAAGACCTCCACCACGTCCTATCTATCGACACGCTGGGTACCATCCGCCCCGTGCGCATCGTTGGCGACCTGGCAGCTGAACAGCCGAACGGCGATTTTAGCCTCTTCTGGAACAATGCGGCCGATCAACTGTTTGTGCACGTCAACGATAACCTCTATTGGCTCCGCCCCGACAGGCAGGGCAACCTGCTGAGTTCGCGCATCCTAAGTGGCTTCGATGTTGAGGCAAATCGTATTGTCGTTATATACTTTGATATCGCCCACGAGCGGCTGATGCTCGGCAGCGACAGCAAGGGGCTGTTTGTGCTCCGGCGGAAGCATTTTTCGGTCATCCGGAGTCCGGAGATGCCACCGCATGATATCTATTATACGCAGCTCGTTTTGAAGGACGGATCGGTATTGACTGATTATGGCAAACGCTACGACACCGCGGGGCGATGCCGGGTTATGCCCGCATTTTCCAGCATGGACCGCCAATATGCGCACGTGTATGACGCCGACGACCGGTTGTGGACGCTCACCGCGGATACCCTGTTCTGCCACTTGGCCTTGGGCGACAGGCTCCTGCAGAAAGCGCCCAATCCCGAACCCGGCCGAGTGCTATTCCAGCCCCGGGGGCACAACCTGCTGTTCGGCAGCTTCGAAGGCGGGGTGTTCCAGTGGAATCACGATACGGGCACCTTTACGTTGTTGGCCCGGTTGCCAAGCGCCATTTCATTAATCCAGCAGGCCGATGCCGAAAACGTATGGATAGGCACTACAAAAGGGCTTTACCGGTTTCATATCGGCACGAAAACGGCCTATCCGATAACAGGCCTGAAGCGGCACCATATACGGAGCCTCCACCAGGATGAGACACAGCCCTCCCGGCTGTGGATCTGTACGGAGCAACGCGGCGTTTTCCTCTATGAAGACAACGTCGTGTATCCGATGCCGATGGACGAAGGGGGGGTCCTTCGCTCCGCGCATTGCATATTGGAAGATCAGCGGGGTTATTTCTGGATCAGTACCAACAAAGGCCTTCTTTGGGTACACAAACAACACCTGCTGGATTTTCGCGAACCTCAGGCCATGAAGCCGCATTATTTCCATTTCGGCGTTGATGACGGTTTTGCCACCAATGAGTTCAACGGTGGCTGCAACCCTTGCGCTATCAAACTGCCCAACGGCATGTTTTCTTTCCCCTCCCTGGATGGGTTGGTCTGGTTCCATCCAGACAGCATCCGTGGCGAGTGGCCGACGGGGCCATTGCTGGTCGACGGGGTAAACCTGGATGGCACAGCCATTCCGGCACGCGACAGCATACAGCTGCCATCAAATTTTTCGCGGCTCAACCTCACCATATCCATGCCTTATGCCAGCGACCTGAAGAATATCCGCCTGGAATACGCAATTTCCTCCGGTACCGGCAAGGCGCAATGGTTGCGATTGAATCCGGCCGACCATACGTTATCCATCAATGATCTGTCGTCTGGCTATCACACCGTGACGTTTAAGATGCGCCAGGGGTGGCAGGCAGACGATTTCCACCACCATTCGATAACGCTTTATGTAACGCCCCGTTTTTATGAGACCACTTGGTTTTTGGTTGTGCTCACCGCCTTGTGCATCGCCGTCGGCTGGGCCATCATCCGGCTTAGGACGCGCTTTATCCTCCATCAGAATGAGCAGCTTAGCCTCAAGGTGGCCTCGCACTCCGCCAAACTTGCGCAGCAGCAATCCCTGCAGCAGTTGTTTTCGGCCTCGATGGTACATGATATCCGTGCGCCGCTGAACTATGTGGTGCAGGCATTAAAAGGCATCTACGCCCACAGCCAGGCCGAAGAGGGGCCACTGGCGCAGGAAATCCAACTGGTATACGACTCCACGCAGCAGATATTCCGGTATTCGAATAACCTTTCGCAGCTGGCCCGGGTGATGCTGAATACCCATCGAATCCGTTTCAGCGCGGTATCCCTGCACGCCATCGCCCAGAAGCAGTTCAAGCTGTTCAACCCGATAGCCACGGCCGCCGGGACAAGCCTGGTCAATCGGATTTTACCAAGCTTTATCGTGCACTCGAATGAGGAGATCTTATCGATTATTCTCCATAACCTGCTGGACAATGCCACCAAATTCACGAAAAACGGGTTTGTCTACGTATCGGCGGAGACGGACGGCGACGTGTACGCCCTGAAGGTGGTGGATACCGGCACAGGCATGTCCGGCAGCGAAGTGGAACGCTACAGCAATCCGGCCAACAGCCAGCCGAAAAAACTGTCCGGCGAAAACGGCGGATTGGGGCTGCTGCTGGTATGGCACATGGTTAAGCTCATCCATGGCAGGATGACGATAACAAGTGCAATCGGCCAGGGGACAGCCATCACCATCACGTTCGCGTCACGGCGTACATCGTAACCTTGGCAATCAGTTCAGAAAGGTTTTGCACGGCCAGCTTTGCATAGATATTGCTTTTATAAGTACCCACGGTAGAGGTATGAAGGTCTAGCTCGTTCGCAATTTCGCTGACGCCCTTTCCGGCCACCAGCAGCTGGCAAACCTCGGTTTCCCGATCGGACAACGCCGCTAATGGGTTTTCGGTCTGCGCCGCATTGCCCGACCGGCGTTCGAGCAGGTAATCGCGCATTTTGGGGCTCAGGTATTTCCGTCCTCGGCAAACCGTATTCATCGCCTCCCGAAAATCCTCCTCATCCCCGTCTTTCTGCAAATAGCCATCGGCACCGGCGTCTATGTAGCGCAATGCGTACAGCATCTCATTATACGCCGAGAAGACCAATACCCGGGTATGTGGGCGTTTCTGTTTTAGCTGCTTGACCACCTGAAAATTATTTCCCCCGGGCAGATTGATATCGAGTATAATCACATCGGCAGATACCGCATCCAAGAGTGCAGTGAGTTCGGTCATGTCTTTGGCGTACGAAATCCGTGACTCAGGCATCCAATCGCGGATCATGTATTTCAGACCAAGGCGAACAGCGCCATGGTCATCAGCAATGATAACGTTTAACGGCATGTAAAAACAGTAGTATTACGCACAGCAAAAAATGTCAGGGATTCACTATATCCTATCAATATAGCGATTATCCTATAAGTATCTGCGAATAAAGATATCGTTATATTGCAATAAAAAAAAACGTTTGCCTGCAACAAAAGCATTCGAATCTCACAATAAACTGATAATCAAACAAAAGAATCATCATGACGAGATAACAATTCTGTTTAAAACAACGGATTTTATTTCTTAATTTTAAAACATCGCTATATTAACGTCTGACTATGCAAGCCAAACTACCAAAAAGGCCACTCCGTAAGGACGGCAATGAGCACATTCCGGACTATAGGTTTCATTTAGAAATGTCTCAAAAGATGGCGAAAATTGGTAGTTGGGAATTAGATCTTTCCGTTGGAAACCCCGATGCCCCGCAATACTGGTCGGATGAGACGTACCGCATTCTGGGCTACGAACCTGGAGAAATAACGCCGTCCTTCAACACCTTTATAAACTCCGTCCATCCCGATGATCGGCCCATGGTCATGGCAGCTGCCCAACGTTCCATTAAGGAAGGTGCGGATTACGATTTAGAGCAGCGGCATATATTGCCTGATGGGCGTATTATCACCACCAGAAGCATTGCTCAGGTGATCAGGGAAAACAAAACGGGAACTCCTTTAAAGCTTTGCGGAGCCATGAAGGATATTACGGAACAGAAGGAAACGAATTCGGCCCTTGAGCGTGCCCATAAAGAAATGGCGACATTTTTCCAGAAAATAGATGAAGTCTTATATTCAGTAGACATGCAGCAATACAAAATTCTCCAAATGTCTCCTGCCTGTGAAAAGGTTTATGGTTACACCGTGGACGAATTTCATAAAAACAACTACCTGTGGATGGACGTTATTCTGGAAGAAGACAAACATATCATTCGGGCAGGCGACCCGGTAATGAGGCGCGGTGAAATCGTCGCGAACGAATACAGAATACATCATAAGGACGGAAGCATCCGCTGGCTCGGCGGTACGCTGACGCCCACGCTGGACGAAAATGGCAACTTGATTCGGATCGACGGTGTCGTTTCCGATATCACCATCCGCAAGGAGGCCGAACTCGCCGTCAAAAACAGCGAGCAAAAATTCAGGACGCTGATTGAAAATTCGTCCGATGGTATCGCTGTAACCAACCTCGACAGGCAGCTTCTATTTTCATCAAGCGCTATGCATCGGATTACGGGCTACACGCCTGACGAGCTTCACCATGTCGATATGGTCTGTTTGTTCCATCCGGATGATAGGCGCACGCTGTTGTCCATCCAAAATAAAATACTTGAAGCACCCGGCACTACCGAAAAGTTTATTGCCCGGTTTCGCAGAAAAGAAGGAAACTGGATTTGGCTGGAAGGCGTCAGCCAGAATTTACTGGCTGAACCTGCCGTTAAGGGTATTGTTACGAATTTCCGTGACATAACCGAACGAATAACGTATGAAGAAGCCCTGAAGTCTGCGAACACACATTTGAAAAAAACAAATAATGAGCTCGACCGCTTCGTATATAGCGTTTCTCATGACCTCAGGGCCCCGCTTGCATCAATTTTAGGCCTTATCGAATTTACGGAGTCCGAAACGCGTGATGCTGACGTCGTGGAAAATCTGTCCATGATGAAGGACAGCGTAAAAAAACTTGACGGATTTATCCTGGACATTCTTGATTATTCTCGAAACTCGCGTTCCGAAATCAAAATTGAAAAAATCAACTTTTCCAAGATGCTGGACGCTGTGATAAGTAACTTGAAATTTATGAGCCGCGAAGATGGAAACGTAGCCATACGAGTGAATGTGGATAAAAATCAGCACTTTTATTCCGACAGTAGCCGCTTGCAGATTATCTTAAATAACTTAATATCAAATGCAATACGATATTACAATCCAGACGCGGATGCCCCATATGTTGAGGTAACCATCAACACGGAGCCAACCGAAGCTACGATATGCGTTAAGGACAACGGGATTGGAATTGACAACGAATTTCAAAGCAAAATATTTGACATGTTTTATCGAGTGTCAAAAAAATCAGTAGGATCTGGATTGGGCTTATACATCGTAAAAGAGACCATCGAAAAATTGAACGGTACACTTGAATTATACTCTGAACCAGGTATCGGTACAGCATTTACATTAAAAATCCCGAATTTAAACCAATCATAATCTGCATAACCAATAAGTTATGACTTACAATAAAGTAATGGTTATCGATGATGCGAAGATAGATCGCTTTATGGCACAAAAAGTGATGGCCAAGTATGGTTTCGCACATGACGTAATAGCCATGGAATCTGCCATGGATGCATTAGCATACCTCGAAAACTGCAAATCAGCCCCGGAATCCCTGCCTGACCTCATTTTTCTGGACATCAATATGCCTCAGATGAGCGGCTTCGATTTTCTCGACGAATATCAAAAACTTCCCGAGGAAATACAGAAAAAATGCATCATTGTCATGTTGTCGTCTTCATTGCATCCGGAGGACAGGCAGCGTGCCATGGAAAGTCCGTTTGTTTACAAATTCATCAGTAAGCCGATAAGTGCCAGTAAGCTGGCTGAACTTCGCCATTGATATATTGGCATTGGTAGTTCCCTGTCGAGCAGTCGGTGCTCCTGTATCCAATCCATATCACAAAAAATTAGGGTTATTTAATACTCCAGCACCGTCACCTCCGTACGCCTGTTGGCCTGGTGCTGCTCGCGTGTGCATGGCACCCCATTGCCGCAGGTTAATAGGTGGCGTTCATTTTAAAACAAACACAGAATCACTGTTCTGAATTTACCAAATGAAAACTTATTCATTTCATTCACAAATATGAAAAAAAGAAATGCGATGGCTAATAAAAAGCGAAAATCTTATAAGAAATCGGCACGCCGCAGACGATTACATCCATCGGATGAATCTGCGGTTTGCGGAAATCGGTTAGCCCCGAGTCCCCCGATTGGCGCAATGCATGGGATGCACGGGCCTTGAAAAACTAATGAAATGAGCCAGGTTTTGAACACCCGGCTCATAGGCAATTTCCTTGGCAGACTTAGTTACATTCGGCAAAACCAAATGTCCCGCTTTCTGACAAGGCACATTCAGGCATCACTTACAGTAACCCCGCTACTCCGCCGAATCGGTAGTTGAGGCCGATTTCATGGGTTGTGTTGCTGATGCGCCTGTTCAGCGGTTCGCTTCCCGGGTTGAACTGGTAGCTGTAGCCCAGTCCGAAACCGCCGAAGAGGAACTGCGCCATGCCCGCGAACTCACCGTAGCTCCGCACGTTCGCACCGATACCGAATGTCCGCTTGATGAACACCAGCGCCGAAGCTTCGGCCTGCGGCCGGAGGCTTTCCGCATACGTCACCAGCACCGACGGGCGGAACTGGAAGTCCGGCCCCATATTAAACAGCGCCCCAGCCGTGAGGTGATACAGGTTGCGGAAGTTGTATCTGCTGTCGCTGTCCACCCCAAGGCTTCCCAGCATCAGCCGCGGTAGCGAAAGCCCCACGTAATAGCGCTCCGGGCGGTAGAGCATCACCCCGAAGCCCACCAGCGCGTCCGTCTCCCGGACGTCCTCCCGGAAAGCCGGATCCATCGGGTCCAGCTGCGAAAAACGCCCGTCCAGGTAGCTCACCCCCGCATTCAGCGAGAGCCCCACGTACTCCGTCTCCGATATCCGCACGCTCTTGGCAAAGAAGGCCGAAGCCTCGGTCAGCTTCTCCACCGCCAGGCTCTCGTGGCGGATATTCAGCCCCGCCGTGGCGCCGAAGCCCGCGAAGCCGACGTGGCCGCTGCCCCAGAACACCGTCGGCGCGCCGTCCATTCCCACCCACTGCCGCCGGCCAATCACCGACACCTCACCGCCCTGGCTCATCAAACTCGCCGCCGGGTTCACCACCGTCCGCAGCTGTCCATGCTGCGTATGCGTCAATGGCTGCTGAGCGTAGGCTACAGTCAATGCGCTCGTTGCCACCCAGGCTAAACATATCGCAATCCGTCTCATATTTTGATATCTCATTTCTGTTGTCTATTGTCTCATATCTGCTATCTCACATTCTTCTTAATACCGCAGCACGAAGTAACCCTTCCGGTACTCCGTACCGCTGCCCGTGCCGATTTCCACGATGTAGAAGTACGTCCCTGCCGGAAGCAACTGCTGCCCGGTGCCAATGCCGCGGAACGCCACCCGGTCGTTGTCGTAGCCTGATGCTTCCCACACCACCGTACCGTTGCGGTTGAATATGCTCACCCGGTTGCTCCGGTAATCGCGGATTCCCTCGATCATCAAAAACTCGTTGATGCCATCGCCGTTGGGCGACACCGCTTGATGCACGCGGATTGGGAAGTTCGAAGCCGGGTCGACCACACGTACCGTCACCGTTACCGCTTCGGCCGCTTCGTGGTTCGCATCGCCCGTCTGTGTGGCCGTGATCCGAACCGTACCCAGCCGGTGGATGTGCAACGTGTTGCCTTCCAGTGTGGCCACCTGTTCGTCGTCGACCGTCAGGCTTACCGGCAGCCCGCTGCTGGCCGCTACGTCCAGCTGAACAGTGCCCGCATCGCGGGTCACTTCCGTCGGTGCGTTAAAGGTAATGGCCTGATTGGCTTTCGTAATAGTCAGCGTACCTCCGCTGTAGGCAAAGGCGTAGTTATCCGATTCGCCGCCGCCTAGCACGACCGCATAGCTGCCCGGTCCGCTCGTTTCCATTGCCGCCGTCGTAGCCGCCGGTTGAACCGCCAGTGCGGAGGCATCCTCGCCGTTCACGAAGCCGCTGTACGACAGTCCGAATGCCGGATTGGGTTGGCCATAGGCACGTGTGGCATCCGCCACGCTCACCCGGAGCGGTGCCCTGGCGATACGCAGCGTCCTTGATACCGGATTTGCCGGTCCGTATTCCAGGTCGCCTGCCTGGGTAACCGTTATCACCACCTCACCTGCACCGTGGATATACAGCTCGTTGCCGTCGCTTATCGAGGCGATGTCCGTTTTGTTTCCTTCCACATCCGTCACTGTATAGCTTACCGGCAACCCGCTCGTGGCTGAAGCAGAAAGCTTAACCGGCCCGTCGCCGTAAGTTTTGTTTGTCAACGCATCGAAGTCAATATTTTGTGGCTTGTTGTCTACCAACAGCAGCCCGACCGACACCGATCGCTCGCCGCCACCGGCCACAATGCCGTTCGCCTGCAAGGTGTGACGGCCGGCTTTCAGATGAACCGGCACCGGCAAGGTACCTGCAAATGTGCCATCCGATTTCACCGGTATATGACCAACCAGCTCAGGAACCGAAAACAGGTAAACTGTCACCACCGTACCCGGCTCAAAACCCTCACCGCTCACGGATACGCCCGCTCCCTCGCCACGCACCAACCGGATCACCGCGTCGATCGTTGAAATCGGGATGCGTTCGCCGTCTATGCCAAATGAAGCCAAGATCATGGCATAGCCGTCACCGCGCAACCGAAGATACTTTTCATCCACTACTTCGAGTGTTATAGCCTCCACCTTGCCGTCTGTGATCACCACGGTTTCACCCGGCGCAGGCTCGGGGAGGTTTCCTTCACCGTCCGGCACGGGCTCCGTCGGGATGATGTCTCCCAGCGGTTTGCTGAATGCACCCACACCAAACTCATTTACCGCAGCAATGCGGAACCGGTAGGGGCGGTTGTTCTCCAATCCGATCACCACAGCCCGGGTGCCGGTCAGAGGTGGATGCTCGGCTGTAATCCAGGTTTGACTGCCGTCGCTCGAATACTGGACTACGTAATCCGTCACCGGAAGCAGCTCGTCCGCGGGCGCCTGCCAGCTCAGCGTAACCTGCTTGTTGCCCGGCGTGGCCTGTAGGCCCGTAGGCGCTCCCGGTAGATCCGCGACGGTAAAATGGATGATGGTTGTATTTCCGGCCTTATCCGTCACGATCAGTTCGTATGTTCCTTTCGCTGTGATCGGTGTACCCGAATCATAGGGCTTGCCGTTGAGTAACGCACTGCCATCATTAAAAGTAGGTGTGGCCGTGTTCTTGTAATTTGAACCATCTGCAACGCCTGTCACCACCGGCACGGTCTTGTCAACCGTGAAGCTTACCGT